>CATISE010000193.1 GCA_949538655.1 Marine Group II euryarchaeote MED-G33
CTGTATCCTTCCTAGCATCCATTATGGTGGCCCTATGTGCGAATTTCATTTTGATGATAATCCACAATAAATACAGAATAATTAAGCAAGAAATTACAATGACAACAATCGTTTCTACCTCTAGTTCAACCATACTTTTTCCATATTGCTATGGTCTGTAAAGTTATTTGAAATTGGAGATTTATTTCAGACTCGATTAACGGGTCGGGGGAACATCCTACGCACGAGCAGTTTGCGAAGAATTCGCACACCATCTGCGACCGATCCCAGTTTTGATTCCCCGATTCTAGGTGCATAGGAAATGGGTACCTCACTCATTCTTAGCCCCTCAGTGGCACATGCCGCGTACATTTCCGCCTCTATTTCAAACTCGGTCGAATTCAATGACATCTTCTGAATTGCCCCTCTGCGAAAGGCCCAATACCCGGTACAAACATCACTGATGAAAACACGATAGAGAGCGACTGCGAACCATGTGAGGATATGGTTTCCAATCCAATTGACTCTTGACATTGCGCCGGGCTGAATATCCCCCCTCAATCGACTGCCAATCACCACATCATATTCTCCTTGGTCAAGATGTTGTAGCAACCGCAACATCTCATTTGGGGCGTAGGTGCTATCCGCATCTAACATCACCAACACATCGTCATGGTGTGCGAGGAAACGAGCAAATCCTTCCCGCATTCCGAATCCCTTTCCGGCTGCGGGTCCTTGAACGATTAATTCCAATCCGAGTTCAGTTGCTCTTGCCTGAGTTCCATCCGTACTGCGGCCATCGGCGACGACAATTCGTGGTTCCCATCCCGCGGCTCTAAGCGCATCCAATGGCAATGCCTTCACAACCTTAGGCAAAGCATCCACTTCGTTGTAGGTGGGGAGTAAAATTGTCAACCCTCTACTCATAAATTTCTCACCTCAATCCAATGTACCCAAAGCCCATTTGTATTGATGATTCTGTCACTTCGTCCCGAGATCCCCGCGGGGTCCAACCATCTGTCTTCGTCCACCGCAACGGAAAGGTGAACTTCAATTCCCCCCATGAAATCACTATGATGCAAGACCGAAACCGTGCTTACACCACGTTCGACGTTTCCAGCGGTGACACTACAATTATTGGTCCCGATATCGCAAACAATGAATTCAATGTCTAGGTTCCCTGGAGCCGTAATCTGCAATCCAATGCTCAAATCTGAATCTCGATGTTGGCGTGGCAGTTGAATCGATTCAAAATCAAGGCCACCACCTGTTAGGAATGCTGTATGATTGGGGCGAATTCCAAGATGCGATGAGTCGGCATGAGCCCATGGATCAGGCCGCCATTCGCACGATTCTAAGCAATCATCCACTGAAGGAAATGTTGTGATACTTGTCTTGATTGATCCATCTGTTGGAACTGCTTCAAATTGCCAAAGTCGGCTGCCCTTTTCATCGGCAATGATAGCCCAATGTTCGCTCACAGCGAGAAAATGGCCCATTTGCCCACGGGGTGAAGTCACAGCATGCGTGATACCCAATTGTAAAATTCCGTTCACATCATCTGCGAGGATCGCGCGCTCAGCATCCCATTGAATTCTCTCTTCAACTGTTAATAGACCGAGACTCGGGAAACTCGTCAAACCCAAATTGGCATCGACATCGTATAGGATTCCCCAATGTGCAGTTTCGGAATAGATAATCGAATCATTCGGAAGGCTGGCAATCGCAGTTCGCAATAATCGATCACCTTCTGTTTGGACTTCTACTTCGGGATGTGTTGCAATTTCAATCATTACAAGATGAGATAACAAAATAAATGTCAATGCGAAGCTCATCAATGTTCGAGTTGGTCGTTTCGATGCTGCTTCCGGGACCTCTAGTTGGACATAACTCATCTCTCCCCCATCTGCAATTTCTTCGTTTGCCTCATCCAAACGTCGTTCACGCATTCGAGGCGTGAGTCTTGGGACTTTGGCTAGAACAATTCCCGCCAATACAGCCAAGGGGATATGGAATCCATGAAGTGCCATTGAATACAACATATAGGAAATCAGTGTTAGCACCGATATTCCCACCAATCCATCGAGAAGATGAACCCAAGTGAGCATCCATTGCATTGCAATCCAAAGTCCCAACAACCAGACTTCAAATGATGGCCTGAATCGCCAAAGTGCCCATCCAGCTAGGCCAAGTAACAAGGGTCCATTGAAGACAATCAAAGGAATGCCACCCTGCCATCCATATTCTGCCCAAACAGGAGTGTCCAACATCTTGGGTGCAAACACTCCCATGACGGTAATGACTGCACCCCCGACAACCACCACAGAGATCATCGCAAGCCGTCCAGAATGCGAACTTTCCCTCTGTGCAGACCAACGATGCGCACCCAACCAAGCGAGTAACAGTGTACCGAGATACAGTGAACCCGTAGGGTGAATCACGCCGACAAATGCAACCCCAAATGCGAATAAAATATCCATCCGTTTACTTCGTTCACGAGGTGGCTTGACCAATACCAATAATCCCAAAACAAGTCCCAATTGGCTTGCAACAGTTGGATATCCACTATCGAAAGATTTTGCAAACAATGCAGGTGCAAGACACAGTGCCAACAGTGTAGTCCCCGCTGCTCCCCAACGATCCGCCGCTCCCGCTACTCCCCAAATGATTGCAAGCAGTGTGAGTTGCCCCAATAGATGAACACAGTCGCTTGGAGACAACCCCGTCGCTTGCTCTAGAAATGCTGACAGAGCAGGGAACCCCGGTGGATATGTCCATCTGCCAACATTTGGTTCGGGCAACATCAGCGAACCGGTTTCCGCCAAGCGATGAGAAAGGGTGGCAAAACCCAACCAATCAACCCCCATAGGCCGATCAAAAATGAGTAGAGGAGTAAGGCAGACAAGTGCTGAAATTCCGAGGGCCCAAGGCAACCAAATCGGTCTTCCAGTCTTGAGAAGTTCAGCGTGTTTTCTGTCTGCTGTAACGTCTTCTTCAAGTTTAACAGTTCCAGCCTCTGATTCAGCAGCGTCTTCTATTTCTTCTAGCCTCTCCCATGCCGATAAACGCCGAACTCGAACACTTTCTCTTTGCCATCCCAGTGTTGCTGAGAGGCCATTCACAATTAGAATTGCAAATACAAGATATCCTATCGAATGTTCTCCACGGAGGACGACGAGCCAGCCAGCCAACCCATAGAGTACCAACAGGCTGGCAGCTGGTACGAGCATCATCTGTCGAAGTTGATCAGCACCAGGATCCAGAATCCGAATTAGAGCGAGTCCTGGAATCAATCCAAGACCGATTAGTAGGATGCTTCCGAGAAGGATGCTGAATAGCCCTGCCTCCAACTTCTCGCCTCCTAAGGAGGCGACGCCCACATTCTCCACTTGAACTCCATGCTTCCGAAGATGTGTTGAAGGGGAGTTTGTTCGAGATTACATGGCCGGCATTGATTTCGCCAAAGAGCACTGGCACCAAACCGTCGATTTACCGGACGAATATGAGGTTCGGGATTTCACAACAGGCGACGATTCCCCCTCGAAATTTGAATTTGATATTGGCCGATATGATGAGGTCCGTCCTGGTATGTACAACACCGATTTGTTCACAGAACAGCGATGTATCCATGTCGGATTGGATATTGGTGGCCCCATCGGAACTCCTGTCAAATCAGTAGCAGACGGAGTAGTCGCATTTTCCGGTTACAATCCTGCGGATGGAGATTATGGGCATACGGTCATCATTCACCATTCCATTCAGGGACAAGATTTGTGGATTTTGTACGGCCATTTGGATGCTTCCTCCACTGAAAATTGTCCACCCGGGAAATCCGTTTCTGGCGGTGAAGTCATCGCATGGTTTGGGGCCGAAGACGAAAATGGTGGCTGGCCTCCACATCTACATTTTCAGTTGTCCTATCGAGAACCTACAACCCATGACTTACCGGGCGTAGTGACACCAAATGAGCGGAAACAAGCGCTAGAGGATTTTCCAGACCCAAGATTAGTTCTCGGTCCACTCTACTGAGAAAGATGTTCTTTCAGGCCAACAATTGGGCCGATTGCTGTTGGATCTTTTCCCCGGAGGAGTGCAACCGCACAGGACAACCAATCCATCAAGATGACAGAATAGAGTAATGCCTCAAGGTGTGAATCACCTTCGCACAGCAAACCCCACGTGGGCTCGACGGCGATGTTATCCAAAAACCAATCAAGACGCATATCATTTCGATCGTGGTTACCATCCCATGAGAAAATCAGTAGGCTTTGATTGTCAACAGCATTCTCTTCACCCCAAGCGACAATTTCATTGTGATTCATTTCTGGGAACACATGTGATCTGGCAAAGACTCCCCCATTTTCGTTCAATTGACAAGCTGCTCGGTAAGCAGACGGGGCTAATGATTGAGTGGCTAAAACACTGATTTCGAGATTTAGAATGGATTCAGCAATCTCCAAGATAACATCTTCTTCTGAATCCTGGGTGAAATCACAAGCCTCGACCGATTCTGCCAACCGGCCCACCATCGCTTCTAGATCCTCTGGGGCACTCATAATCCCCAACCTCCATGCAAGGGCGATTTGCGCTCCAAAGATGTGACCGAATGCCGAGCGTGGTGGTTGTCCCCCCGGCAATTCAATCCATATCTGGTTTGATTCTTCCAGGAGTGCTTGTAAAGCCCCACCTGATGAAAAACCGACCACCGAACATCCCAAGCCAATTGCAGCCTCAGTCGCATCAATGGTTTCCTCGGTGTTACCCGAATATGATGTTGATATTACCAACCAATTCTCTGAGATCCATGCAGGTAAATCATAGCCGCGGTGGGCTACGAAAGGAAGGCATCCATCAGCATCAGAGAGGCAGGAAAGGAAATCTCCGCCAGATGCAGATCCTCCCATCCCTAGGCAAATGACACCACTAAATGTTGCATTTTCTATGGCAGATAAATCCCAAGATTCCGAATCATTCCAAACCTTGGATAGGTCAGACGGGAAATTTCGGATATGACCCAGCATATCGCTGGAATCGAGACTTTTTGCCAATTCACCCAGTGTCACCATTATTCCTCCCTAGACCCATTCCCTTCATCGGGATTTCGGACTCTCGGCAGTGCAACCCATTCATCTGTAATCCAACCCAAACGCAACCGAGGGTTGCTTCCATCATCATCATAAGGCAATCTTACAGTCATTACCTTGTAATCACGCGGATCCATGAATTCTGCTGCAGACGTGTCTCTGTTGAGAACATCCACCTCAACCTGCTCTACGAATCTTGACATCACAACCGTCTTATCCAAATCTCGCCAAGACGCACCCGTTTTTTCACGGCGATCTAAAGCCAAGAGAATCGGTCCATCTTTTTGCCAAGCACTAACGGTCCAAAGTCGATTTTTCCAACGAATGATGTCTCCCAAATCGTATCCTGGGCGACGATACAACACGGTGAGGCGAGTCACATCCATCCCATCCTTTTGACCGACTACAGAGTGGGTTTCCTTGGTTTGTCCTCCCCACTTTTGGACCATGTGTCGTGCCCATGTTCTGGCCAACGATTTACTTCCCATGGTCACATCCCAGCCACCGACAACAGCTCCTTCTTTGGTGATGAAGAACATCGGATCTGGTTCCATGGTGGCGAGCAGCGTATCCAATGAGTTACGGAGTTCCTCTAATTCAGCTTCTTCCAATTTTCGACCTGAACTTCGGATTTGCATTGTAGCCTCGTAGTAATTTCCATCCTTGCGAGTACAGGTGGTACAAATCATGTTTGAAGTTCGCACGATTACCTCATGTTTTTCATCAAAATGAAATGCATCAATCTGCCCATCAATTTTGACATGTATTCTCACATTTCTTTCATCAATGGTTTCGAAATGAGTTGCAATTCCTACCGCTTCAGCCCTTTCATGGATTCGCAAGGAATCGTCCAATCGACGCTGAAGCAGATCATCGGTCTCAAGAAAACCCCAACGTGAACTCTCAAAATTCATTCCACATTTCGGACACCGGTATGCTTGGCTTGTTTCATCGCATTCAGACAAGGTGTTTCGATCTCTGAAACAAGATTCACACAATCTGTCACTTGAATGGGGGGCACCTGCCCCACAGGAAACGCAAAACGCATCACCCCGAGACATTCATTCCACACACCATTCATGCTTCTGCAGCTTCTCTTTGCTTGCGTGCCCAAATGAATGATTGGACACAGAAGTAAGTGTAAATCAACCCTGTAATGAAAAGCATCAACATTGAACCACTAGCATAGTTGATCCCATCGCCCATGACCATGAAAAATCGAGTTCCACCAATCACACAGATCAAACCAAATGTGGCAGCGATATGCATCCAGAGTTTCCTTTTTTCTGGAATTCGGGTTGCTAGAATACCTGTAATCAACAAAGGTATACCTGCAAAAGTGGGTGCATAGGAGGTCATCGAGTCTGAACCAGAAATTTGTGAAATGATAATCCCCCATAGCGCAAGGAATGCACCGTAACCAGTTGTGATGGTTGGAATTGATTGGCCTGCAACAGTATAACTCTGTTCTGTCATGAACCATCGGCGGAGCCGTTTGGATTTGAAGCCGCCGGCTTATTCTTCCGAATCCGTAGGATTCGATATGGTCTCTTCAACCGCCTTGATTCTCGCCTGAACATCACGAAGACGGTCTAGCAATTGCCAGGTGAACCAACCAATCAACCCAATCATTGCAGCATATGCTGCAGCCAAATATACGATATCACTCATCTCAATCCATCCGTAGTTGTAGTTCTGCGAGACGTCGTTCGCATTTCTGCACTTCCCAACTGACCATCGTCTGTCCGATCAATAAAATGGTCATACCCAGGAAGGCCAGAAGCCAGATTTGCAGAATAACTGTATCGACTCCATTTTCTTCTCCTTCACAGATTACGCATCCGGGGTGGCGTTCTTGCCACCATTGAGTTGCCATATATGTGATCGGAACGAGAAGAAAACCAAACATTCCAATGCCTGTAAAAACATCTCTGAATTCAGGCGTATCTGGCTGGCTACGACGTGATAGAACCAGAAATAGTGCGACTGCAGAAAGGACACCGTATGTGTTCAACCGAGCATCCGTCCAATCCCAAGGAACGCCCCATTCTGCGGCTCCCCAAATCGGTCCAGATGTGACTACACAAAGTCCGAACAAGAGGCACAATTCTGAAGCAACTCCTGCCAATGTCCAACCCCATTCAGAACGTTTCCAAAACCATGCAAGACTTCCGATAAATAGCATCCCAAATGCGATGAAAGAGGTCCACGCAGCTGGCACATGCCAGAAAATAATTCGATATGAATCACCTTCGAAACCCTGTGCACTAGGTGCGACTAAAAATCCCAATATCATTGCCAAGCCGGCAATTGCGAGACCTAGTAGCATCAACCAAACGCCCCGCATGGTCAACGCCCGTTGCCGCCTCCCCATCAATTTGACGCTGTGCGGGGATGGAGAATGGGAAGCCCAAACCAAATGATGAGGGGGATACTTGTTGCCACAACCAATGACAACCATGGGTCTGAACACATCGTTGAGTCTAAGCAACTCTCAATCGAATCGTTTGCAATAAGCAACGGCCAGATGAGGACCAATGAAAGGAGTGGGACATATTGTCCTCCAGTTCTTGGCATTTTCATAGCCAATTCATGAATTGCTCCACTGGCGAGATAAATTCCAATGAATGGCAAACCAATCGCCACCCAAATCACCGAATTTTGTTCAATTCCAAAAATAGAAGCGGTCAACAAAGGAGATATGAGAATCAACAAAATAGACAAGGGGTCAATTGTGAATAATCGCCCCCCCATCGCCCTCCACCAATCACCTGAACGATTTTCCTTTGAATGATGTAATGAAGAAACACAAGGGATGGCTGCCAGGAATGTCGGTACCAGAATCAGTGAACCGATTTCATTTCCAAGTAGGGCGT
The DNA here is from genome assembly GCA_949538655.1 of Marine Group II euryarchaeote MED-G33. Lineage (GTDB taxonomy): Archaea > Thermoplasmatota > Poseidoniia > Poseidoniales > Thalassarchaeaceae > MGIIb-P. The sequence goes on from CATISE010000193.1 coordinate 7,940, forward strand.
AGAGTGCCAAGATCGACCCAATCAACGGGACTCCCCTTGACAAAATCGGCCATTTTGTTCGCCGATCTAATGTGGACGACCAGCGCGAGAGCGAGAGTTTCGCTTCACTAGCAGAAAATTCTGGAGCATTTGAGGGATCTAGGCTTGAGGTGACTTCCGTTGACTCCCCATCAATTTCCAAAAGAGATGACGCGCAACCGTGCAGCCTTGGGTCATGGGTTGCAATTAGGAATGCATGCCCACGTGCACGTAGCGTAGCGATGTCAGTAAGTAGGGTTTCGACCGACGCATCATCTAAACCCTCAGAGGGCTCATCGAGTAAACAGATTCGCGGCTGATTTCCATATGCTGGCATCAATCCTTGTAGAACAGCCAAACGTCGATACAATCCACCTGATAGTTGACCGATTTTATCTTGGCTCCTATGTTCTAAGTTCCAATGTTTCAGCAATCCATCTGTGTTCCAGATCCCTGCAGCCTGCGCAGCATAACCTACCCTCTCATCGACCATTTCATCACCATTAAGTCCACCTGATTGTAGAGCGAGTCCAAAAGGTCGTTCGATTGTGACATTACCGGATTGAATCGGGATGATTCCTGCGATGGATTCGAGTAGAGTTGACTTCCCAGAGCCATTCTCACCAGTCAAAATAACGCAATTGCCAGATTCAATTTTCATATTGAAATTTTCAAGAACATTTCGGGTGCCTCTTCGCACCGTCAATGCTTCAACATGAAGTAGGGCCACAACTCCTCCAATCATGTACTTGGCTTGAGCCCTGCGGCGAAGAGGTCAAGCATTTGGTCGGCCTGACATCCCCCATGAGCCCTTGGGCATGGTTCGGAATTTGGGGCATCATTGCGATTGCACCAATCATACATGCCTGGTTTCGTCGAACCCCCATTTCATTGGCCATTGGAGCATCCTTGATGATGGCTTATCTATTCCAGGCCACAATTGAATGGACAGTTGATCTCAATCTGTATTTTCAGGGGGCACTCGTTCCAGCGGTCGTATTTGAACAAGAACACCTCCATCGTCTTATTTCAGCGGCATGGTTGCACGCAGATCTGTTTCACTTATTGGGCAATGTATTGGTCATCATTTTGGTTGGAGTCCCTCTCGAACAGCGTTTGGGTCGAGGGCGCTTTCTCGCGATCTACCTGATTGGGGTTCTCGGGGGGAACATCGGTTGGTCGTTGGCGAATTGGGATAGCTGGGTGTTTTGTATTGGAGCGTCAGGGGCAGCGTTTGGATTACTCGGTTGTTATCTAGCCTGCTGGCCACGTGATGAAATTGAGTTCCCTCTCATTCTCATTCGTCGATGGCCAGTTGCTTGGATTGCCTTGCTAAAATTTGCACTTGAAATCATGCAATATCCTACGTCAACCTCGAATGTTGCACATCTTGCCCATATCACTGGATTCTTTGCATGTTATGTGCTCGCCAAACCGATTGCAAGAGGTGGTTTGGTTCCAATCGGAACGATAGATGGTGGTCCATCATCCAAGGGGGGTCAAGATGCACAACATAAGGCGATGAAGTCTCGGATGCGAGACGTGTCCACGGATCCATGGAATGGCGAATTGACAGGTCCTGCACTGCGAACATTGAACAGATTGCGCGAAGAAGGCGACGAACTTGAAACACGGCAGGCATGGTTGGAGCAACTTTCAGAACAGGCTCCGTGCCCCGTTTGTGGAGCCGATTTAATGACGCTAGAAATGGGTGGAAACACAGTTCTACGGTGCACAGTTGAAAGGTCACATTTAGAGTGGCCATGACAATATTCTCCACAGGACCTACGGTCCTGATTCGGTTGGTGTTATAGGTCACTGGTTGGTGGCATCCCTTCGGGATGCGTATGGTGTCGAGCAAATCCAGTCACAAGACTCCGCTATTCGCAGTCTTGTTGATGCTTCTCACATCGATGTCTCCGATGGTTCCTAGTGGGAATTCTGAGGCGTTTGAAATTCGTGAGGAACCGACCATTTTTGTCCCCGGTCTTCCGCACCTAATCTGCGAGGATGGAGAAGCTTGCGCAACCCCAGATCGTGGTGTTGGTCCATGGTTGTCCTATTCACCAGATCGTGATCACAATGGTATGGATGATCGTTTACAGCGAATCCTAGATGGTGAATATGAATCGGTTAGTACAACAGCAATCAATGGTCCGGATGGCCGTCTAACAGTTGCCATCCATGTCGATTATGCTGAACATCCAGGGGTCGAGGAAATTGAACAACTCAAGTCTACCTTACTTGCCCACGGTTGGGTTGAGGAGGGTGCATGGTTCGATGTCCTCGAATCTATTCCAACGATTTCTCTCGATCATGTGCCTCTTCCCGCTTTGCTTCCAATTTGGCGACTCGATGGTGTCGTCACCGTTGAGCAACAGAATGTGATGATTCCATTTCTTGACAAATCAGTACCGGCGATGAAGGTCCGAGACTCCGATGAATATCAGGATACGATGCAAGCCATCGGCTATCGTGGTGACGATGTTGTCGTCGCCATTCTCGATACAGGGGTTGACAATGAGCATCGTTCTTTGAATGATTTCGATGATGTGAATGATGATCCTGACATTGATGCAAATAGTTACGTCGATCAGAAATGGGTCGCTGGTTATGATGCAACATCTGCATTTTCAAACACGAGTGGAACAGACGACCCCGATGATTCCAATGGCCATGGGACACACGTTGCAGGGACCAGCATTGGTACTGGGAGTGACGACAGAACCTTTGTTGGTGTTGCCCCTGGCGCGTATTTGGTCGATGTGAAAGTACTCACCGATGCTGGTGGTACAAATGCTCAGAACACACTTCGTGGTCTCCAATGGGCAATCAACAATGTCGATACTGATTGGGGTAACAATCAATCCAGCAATGGAATCGATATCCTGTCAATGTCGTATGGAAGTGTGACCAATCCAAATTCAGATGATCCAGGTGACAACGGCACTTCAGCTGAATCAGCACTTGTCAACCAAGCATCAGATGCAGGTCTAATCTGTGTCATCGCAATGGGCAACGATGGTATGCGCCGTGTACCCAGTCCAGCCAGTGCAGACACTTCGATTGCCGTTGGCGCAATCGACGATAAAGACACACCTGATCGAGAAAGTGACAATATTGCATCGTATTCCAATTGGGGGCCCCGTGAAGATGACGGCGATGACGATGACTGGGATGAAATGAAACCCGATGTGGTCGCCCCCGGTTCTGGAATCAATGCTCCACGACATATGGAAGGTTCCCTGCAATTGCCAAATCAACCTCGGCCGATGGCGGATAACGATTACCAAGAGATGGATGGGACCAGTATGGCGACTCCACACGTCAGCGGTTTAATCGCCATAATATTGGGCATTGATGAAGATTTAGACCTTGATGATGTCAGGGAAATCCTCCGAACCAACTCTGAACTTAGAGATGGAGCCTATGATTCCGACTTCGATGAAAATTGGAATGAAAAATATGGATTTGGAATTGTCGACGGCGCTCGCATATTGGAAAATCTCACCGGCAACAGTGGTGGCGGTGGCGGTGGCGGTGGTAGCAACAATTCGACAGAACCTCCTCCTACTGGTTCTGGTGATTGGGTTGACATCGTGAGTCATTCCGATGGAGATTGGTTAATCGAAGGTGAGTCATATCGAATTCGCGGTGAAGCAAAGCATGCTCAACAAGAAGGAGAAGATATTGAAGAGGTTCTTGTCCATGGTTGGTATTGGTATCAAGAATCAGGTTCGCCACGTGAAAAGAGGGATGCATTTGGTTGGACCCAAGCAACTCTTTCAGATGGAGTAGAACTTGGCGCATCAAATTGGTCACACATATTTTACGTTCAAGATTGGGTTGATGACGACGAACTGACAATAGAAGTCAGGGCACGTGACAGCACAGACACATGGTCTGAAACCGCCATTGTTGAATTGATGGTAGGTACACAGAGTATCTCGATTGACAGTCCGAGTGGAAATGAACCCGTAAGCGGTGTCGCTGAAATCGCAGGGACCTTCAAAAGTCCAGATTCGGAATCAGTAGAAGTACGTGTTGGAAAAGGTGAATGGGAAGCGGCGTGGCTTCAAGGTGGAGGTGGATACTCAGAGAAAGCTTGGGACTTTGATTGGGATACAACCGAAGTGGAAGATGGCACATATCGTATTGCCGTTCGAGGGTATGATCATTCTGGCGTAATCAGTGATGAATTGCGTCGTACAGTTGAGGTTGACAATTACCCTCCTGCCCCTGACCTCTCAATTTTCGGTTCCATTTCTGTCGAGGAATATGGTGTTCCTGTTGAAGAGGCCTATGTGAATACGTTCCTCGAAGTTCGCGCAGAAATACGGAATAACGGGGATGCCGACGCCGAAGAAGTAGTCGTCCACCTCCGGGAAGAAGGGACAAAACGAAGCGAAGCGACCATTCCACTCATCGAACCAGGTCAAGTCATTGAGGTTGTTCTGTATTGGAATCCAATGGCGAGTGGTGGGCAGGATTTGGAGATTGCAATCGACCCGGGTCAAGCGATTCCTGAAACTGACCGTTCAGATAACTCAGCCATCATCACCTTCCCAGTACAACCGCGACCCGACGGTGTCGACCTCGCGATTCGACCTGGTGCAGTAACCACGAATCCTGCAGTCCCCCGTCCCAATGAGCCATATACAATTTCGATTCGAATCGACAATCTTGGTGCCAGAGATTCGGATTCATTTTCAGTTGAATTGAGTATGATGAATGAATTTGGGTATGAGTTGTATGATGTATTCAATGCAACCGTCATCCTTGGTCAAATGAGTTCTTCAATCACATTTGCAGGGAATATTTCAGACGCACGCGGGATTTCATATCGAGCAACAATAATCACATCAACAGATCTTGTTTCTGACAACAATGTTGCTGATTTTGTCATCGTTCAAGATTATGTCACACTCTCAGGTGCACGGACACCTGCCCTCCAATCCACACATCAGATCGAGGCATCTGCCGGTTTGGGTGAGGATTCACTATTGTTCACTTCTGTAGGATCAAAATTGTTCGTACATCGCATGGCACTCGATCAATCATTGTACACATGCTTGGAATTGGAAACGGAATGGCTTGGTGATGTCACAGTAAATAGTTACCAAGGAATTGTGACTGTAGCATGGACCCGCTCATATTTCGATGAGAATTCGTTTATTCGCTCCACTGTATCATATACAACAATCGATCGAACCTGTCAAATGACTCCACGTCAGGATTTGATGCCAGGCCTCCTCACCTCATCAGGAACCTATTGGGGCTTGGGCCTTGATCAAAGAGACGATTCAGTCGTCATCGCGGGATTCCATCGGGATTTGGTGACGGGTGGAACCTACCAAGACCTCACGACAATCTTCCTGATTGAAACGGATTCACCTCTGTCAGCAGATGATTGGGAAATCCATCGCAATACTATATTGGATATTGATATGTATCCTCGTTCAGCATCACCGATCGAAGTTGAAATCGGTGAGGATGACATCCACCTTTTGCATCAAAACCTTCGTGACGACTCGACGGGTGAAGAGCGCCTAGGAATGTTCTATGCACATGGGAATATCAATGAACAAAACTGGGCATTCTCAATTGCTGCTGGCGATGATGCAACCTCCGGGAAAATGCTATTGGTTGAGAATAGCGATGGTTCTGAAACAATTTTCACTGCATGGCGGGAAGGCACCGAAGCGAATGCAGAATTGGTGACTCGAATATCTCCACCGTCATGGCTTCAAGGGATTGAAAGTAGAACTCCCGCTCGTGGGTTGTCAAATATTGCCCTTATAGAAACAGATCGTGGTATACAAATTCTCTACGATGCGATATCTCCAACCGGGCCCAAACTGCACTATGGCCTTCTTTCCAATGATGACGGGGATGGAAACATGTGGCTATCCGATCGACTGAGCAGTGGGGTTCTATTGACCGCATGGCGTACTGATGATTCAGGCGAACTTCATTTCACGTATGTGACAAGTAATGGTTTGCGTGTTCGTAAGATGGTTGAAGATCCGACCGTTGAAACTCCTGATCATGGTTTGTTGGATGAGATTCGTATTTGGTTAAGTCTAGATGAATCTACATTCCAAGCCCTCATGAATTCAGTCGTGATTACGTTCTGTTCTCTTTCACTGTTCGTCACCTTCGTCGTGACATCGAATCGCAAGCGGAGGGCTGATTCCGAGGTAAAGGTCGGATTTGTCAATGAAAATTGGGTTGATTTAGAATCCGATGAATCAGGTGATGAAATTGAAGTGACTCCGATTGTTTCAGTAATCTCTGAAGAGGAAATAACTGAATCTGCAGATGATGATTTATCACCGGCACCAGTGAGTGCGGTTGTCATTGAGGATGAACCTGAAGATCCAGATTCCAGCTCAAATCGATCTGCCCGAACATCAAGACGGGAACGTCGTGCAGTTGAGGCGGAGATGAAACAGGTGATGGAGGAGATGCACAAAGCAATCGAAGAATCCGGTTTGCCCCCATTGCCAATGCCCGGCGAATTACCAACTTCTGGTGAGTTGCCACCTTTACCAGCACCCGGGGAATTACCACCTTTACCAGCACCCGGGGAATTACCACCCCTCCCATCTCCAGGAGATTTGCCGCCATTACCTGATTTGCCAGCGCCTGAGATTCCCGTGACTTGTGCCTCTTGTGAATCCACCTTCAACGCACGAGCGAATAAAGCGCGGAGAGTAAAGTGCCCATTGTGCGGTGAAACTGTAAAGATGTGAGGATTCTTTATGTGTGGCATCATTGGTTATATCGGAGATCGACAAGCGACTCCATTCTTGGTGGAAGGACTCCGTAGACTCGAATATCGAGGCTATGATTCCTCTGGGATCGCAGTCAAGAATGGAGGAGTCACGGTTCACAAACGAATCGGAAAGGTCGCCGATTTAGAATCCATTATCCCGAAGAACATCAAAGGGACCTGTGGTATTGCACACACTCGCTGGGCTACACACGGGGGGGTGACGGATGCAAACGCCCATCCGCATTGCTCAGTCGATGGAAAGATTGCCTTGGTGCACAATGGAATCATTGAGAATGCACGTACACTCCGAAACCGCTTAGAAAAAGAAGGAACCAAACTTCGTTCAGATACCGATTCAGAGGCTTTGGTTCATTTGATTCATCGAGAGGTTGAAAATGGTGCAAAGCCACTGACTGCAGTCCGTCGAACACTGAAACGTGCCAGAGGCACATGGGGCATATGTGTCGTTTTCGAAGACCATGACATGATTATCTGTGCTCGCAATGGTTCCCCATTGGTCATTGGAATCGGTGAAGGTGAAAATTGGATTGCGAGCGATACATTGCCACTTCAAACTCTTACTCAACAAGTCATTCGATTGGAAGATGGAGATTTGGCAGTGGTTACATCAGATGGCATCAAAACCA
>CATISE010000194.1 GCA_949538655.1 Marine Group II euryarchaeote MED-G33
ATATGACTGTCGAGGTATCTCCATACGATGAACAAGGTTTGGTCGAGGTTGACCAATCAGTATCGATGGATCACCAGTTCGATGCCCCTCAGCAAGTTGCAAGAGTGAAGGGGAAACAAGAAGAAGAAGAAGAAGAAGAAGAGGAATATGTGCTCACAGCTGCTGATGCACCGAAAAACGTCACAAAATTCGATACGGGCGATGGCCCTGATTTAGCCTTTGAAGAAGAAGAGTACAGCGCCCCAGTTGTCAAACTTGTTGAAATGACAGAAAGTGCTGATATTGAACCGGTTCAATCCGCGTCCGAAATCCAAGATGAAGATAGCATTCACGGTGAAACGGAAACTACACCTGAACCTGAATCAGAAACTCAATCACTCTCGGAGGTTACTCCGCCAGTCCCTTCAATCCCAGCGGTTCCACCCACTCCTGCAATCCCCGCAATTCCTGCTACACCAATCGCCCCAGCGGTCGCATCAACGCCTGCAATCCCTACAAGCCCTCCCGCACCGGCGATTCCATCAACACCTGCCTCCCCCAATGTTCCAGCGGTTCCAGCGGTCCAAACGGCCCCAGCGGTCCCAACGGTCCCAACGGTCCCAGCGGTCCCCTCGCCAACCAGTGTACCCACACCCGCCTCTACAGGAATCTGGCCATGGCCCCAATCCGATGCTTGGGATGACGCCACCGTTCGTAAGATGTTGCGGGATGCAATGGAATCTGCGAAAAGTGGGGATATTGACACTTCAAAGAGAACTCTCGTCACCCTAGGCCCCCATCTTGGAGATCGAATCGACCTTGTATTCCACATCGGTGTTTTGCTGAAGAAATTCAAGCAGGAAGAAGTCATGCGTACGATGATTGAAGCCGCCCGTATTCAACACCCCACCTCACCTGAAGTAGCGAAGGCGGTTCAACACCTTCTGTCCTGAAGGCATAAACCCCCCCGAGTCATGGCTCCTCTGTGCGTCCAATCTCTGAGGTTGTCTGTGATGAGAACCTAAAGTTGGTTCCATGTCATCCATCTCATCAATCATCCATATTCGAAGCAATGTATGAAAATCTAGCTGACATAGATCAGGCAATGCCTTGGTTGAATGTGGAAGAACCATTGGTCCCTCAACTGGAAGGATATTTGTCTGATGTTGAGCGATATGGCAGGGGTGGATTGTCCTATCATTGGCTGGTAATTTATTTCGATGAGTTTGCTGGATTGATTGCGTTTGATCATACTTCCACATTGATCCAAGGCCACTGGAATTTAGGCTATTGGATTCGACAAAGTTGTCAGCAAAAAGGGTTGGCGAGTAAATCGATTGATGCTGCATTGAAATGGCTTGGTCGAGGTGGCTTGACCTCTGTTGAAATGGCTGTAAGTCCCGACAATGTTGCCGGTCTTCGTACGGTTGAATCAGCCGCTCGTCGATGGAATGGATATCCCTTGGATCAACAAATTGAGGCAGAGGTAGGTGGAGGACTCAAACTGCACGATTGTTGGTTGATTCCTCGGTTGCCACTGGAGGTTTCCAAATGACGGCTTGGCTGAGTGTGGACACTGATGATTTACTTCATCTCCCCTCAAATCGAGGTCATCCCCATAGATCATCACAAAAAATGCCCCATTGGCACACGCGTGATTATCGTGCATCACAACGCCTTCTGGATGCCACTGATCGATTCATTGAATGGGCGCAACAGGGCTCACCAGTCACTATTTTTCTCATCGCTGAACAACTTGATTGCCCAGAATTCACTCAGAGAATGAACATACTATTGTCGATGCCAAACACAACCTTTGCTTGCCATGGGTGGGGCCATCGTTGTTGGTCAGCTTGGCCAGAAGACATCGAGTCTTTTTCTGATATGCTAGTTCAGTCTAGAGATCGGATTTCAAAATTTTCAGGAAAATCTTGGCGACCTTGGTTTCGAGCACCGGGGGGCTACATCGAATCATGGATGGCCGGACCATTGGCGGGTGCAGGCTTTCGATTGGATTCATCGATTAACCCATCGAGGTGGGTCAATCGGAAAATGGGTGGTGATTGGTCTAAGGTGAAACAATCCATCGAACAAAGTGGAATCATCGAGAGATTATGGTTGACTACTTGGCTCGGACCCGCATGCGGTCCAGCGTTGAGTTTATTCCCGTTCTCAATTTTTGCAAAACGAGCCTGGAATAAGAAATCGTTTCCACTTACAGACGATCCCGTCAACCAGGAAGTCGTGGCATTGTATTGGCATCTTCTCGATCACAGTCGAGGTTCAGGTCGGTGGAAACCACCATTGTCTAAATCGAAGTAATATCGTCCCGTTTGAATGCAATTCCAAATTCATTGATCGCGTCATCATAGACACTGCTTTCGATTTCACCACGACGCACAAGAGAAGAAAGAGTTGCGAGTACGATATGCTCAGCATCGATTTCAAAGAATCGTCGCAGAGCTTCACGTGTATCAGATCGACCGAATCCATCTGTACCGAGGACAACATAATCCCCGCCGACCCATTGTCGAATCAAATCCGGTACGGCCATCATATTGTCACTAACCGCTACGGTGGTTCCAACAGTTTCATCCAGGTGTTTACTGACCCATGATGATCGGATTTCTTCACTAGGATGAAGTCGGTTCCAGCGCTCAATTTCCGCTGCATCACGTCGCAATTCACCATAGGATGTGACCGACCATATCTCGCATGAAACTCCCCGTTCTGCAAGCATATCTGCAGCCCTTTCAACTTGGAGCATAATTGGTCCAGAGCCCAGTAGTCGAGCGGAAACCGCATCACCTCCACTCAGTCTGTAGAGCCCACGCAAAATTCCTTCATCAACACCAGAGGGTTTGGGTGGCATTGAATGATTTTCATTGTAGACTGTAATGTAGTGAATGACGTCTTTTTCTTCAATACACATTTCTTCGATTCCGTGTTTGATAATCGTCGCCAATTCGTAGGCATATGCTGGGTCCCAAGCACGCACTGCAGGATTGGTCATCGCCATCAAATGTGAATGCCCATCTTGGTGTTGCAACCCTTCACCATTGAGTGTCGTACGCCCCGCAGTTGCTCCGATTAGGAAGCCGCGTGCACGACTATCAGCAGCGGACCAAATCAAATCGGCCACTCGCTGGAAACCGAACATTGAGTAATAGATGTAGAATGGAATCGTGGCACAAACTTGAGTTGAGTAAGAAGTGCCACTGGCAATAAATGTCGACATTGCACCTGCTTCATTGATTCCCTCTTCGAGAATCTGTCCGCTTTGACTTTCCTTGTATTTCATCAGGACAGAATGATCGACAGGCTTGTACAGTTGCCCTTCGGGTGCATAGATTCCAAATTCACTGAACAATGGATCCATTCCGAAAGTTCTCGCTTCATCGGGAACGATAGGGACAACATGTTTTCCAAAACCATCGGTTTTCATTAAACTCCGCATCAATCGAACAAAAACCATCGTAGTGCTGACTTCGAGTTTCCCTTTCGTTCCATCATCAAATTCAGCATAT
>CATISE010000195.1 GCA_949538655.1 Marine Group II euryarchaeote MED-G33
CGGAGGTGTTGCATCCATCGGTGGGGCTGCAGGTGGACCCATCGGGGGACCCGGAGGTGTTGCATCCATCGGTGGGGCTGCAGGTGGACCCATCGGGGGACCCGGAGGTGTTGCATCCATCGGTGGGGCTGCCGGAGGGCCAGTGGGTGGACCTGGGGGTGATGCAGGTGGGCCACTTGGAGGTGGGCCCGGAGGTGCACCAAAGGCACCGGGCGGTGGGGCGAATGCTGGTTGGGATGTTTCTACAACCGCCGGTGGAGATGCTGGTGGCCCGGGCGGTGTTGCACCTATCGGAGGTGCGGCTGGGGGACCAGGAGGGGCCAGAAGTGGATCGAAAGCAGGAGGGCCTGGTGGAACCAGAAGTGGGTCTACAGCTGGTGGACTCGGAGACATTGATGTGGGTTCGATGGTTCCGATTGCAAAGGCATCAGCCATGGATTCAGGTTCTTCTGGAGGTAGGATTTCTTCCTCATCTTTGGCGGCCAAAAGACGCTCGAGTTCTTTGGTGAAGATATCCTCGATACCGTCAAGGTCGTCGTCCGCCATGTGTCTGCGACTCCTCCACCTCCCCTTCAAAGGTGTGGCTTCGTGAGGTCCTGCCCTAAGGGCAGAATTGATGCGGCTCAAATGCTTGGCACCGGTATGGCACGCCGGGTTGGACTGATTGTGAACCCGGATGCCGGTCTTGGTGGAAGACTCGGATTCAAGGGTAGCGATGGACGTGCTGCCGAAGCGAGGGCGGCTGGGGCCGAGGATCGTTCAGGACCCCGGATGAGGCAAGCTCTGGAGCGTTGTGGTAATCGATTAGAAGACGTTGAAATTGTCACCTGTTCAGGACGTATGGGTTCGGATTGGGTTCCCGTCGAACATACAGTCGTCTATGATACGCCAGTGACAACCTCTGCTGACACCACACGAGATGCTGTAGCCATTCTTTGTGAAGCGGGCATTGAATTGCTGCTTTATGCAGGGGGTGATGGAACGACCAGAGACATCATCGAAGCGCTCCCCAATTCAGAACTCCCTGTCATCGGTGTACCCGGTGGTGTAAAGATGCATAGTGGATGTTTTGCAGCCTCGCCAAATGCGGCTGCTGAAGTCCTCATCGCTTGGCTGGAAGGTGATTTACTATTGGCACGAACCGAAGTGATGGATTTGGATGAAGATGTGTATCGGCAGGGGAGTTGGTCAGTTCGTATGTATGGGGAAGCGATGATGCCTGCCAGTCCCCGGTGGATGCAGGGTGCGAAAATGCGGGTCCAAGCCACTGAGGAAGATGAGGTGCTCGAGGCTCTCGGCCAACACATTGGTGAAGTATTCGTTGCTGATTCTCAACGCCTAATCATTTGGGGTTCAGGAGGTACTCTACGAACCATCGCTGAAGGGATTGGATTTGCACCGACTCTCCTCGGAATTGATGTGACTCTTGGTGAAGAGCAAGTCGGTACCGATTTGAATGAAGAGTCATTGTTACAATTGATCAAAGAACACGATGGCGAGTGTACATTGCTTGTCTCTCCCATGGGTGGACAAGGGTTCCTGTTGGGGCGAGGGAACTTGCAATTGTCGCCCGATGTATTGCGTGCGATTGGAATCGATGCTGTATTGGGTGTTGTTACACCCGCAAAAATGCTCACAGTTGCACACTTGAGAATTGATACTGGTGATCATGAATTGGATTTGGAATTCCAGGCTAAAAAATACCTCAAAGTACTCCAAGGATATCGAACTACTCGTCTACTGCGGGTTGCTGTAGAGTAAGGGTTCAAGTAAGTCGGGGATTTTGTTGCTCCTCTATGCGATATAACGTAATCACTGCAAATCATATGCAAGATATTTCACTTGGTGTCATGAACTGGCCGTCCATGGTCAACCAAGGTCTGATTTCATTGGTGAATGCCAAACTCACAGAAGGATGGCGACCGCAAGGAGGCGTTCAAAAAATATTGGATGAGGAAGGAAATGAATGCTTCCTGCAAGCAATTGTTCTGAAGACGTGTGAGTGTGACCCGTTGCCCTGTCCAGACCCTAATGATGAGCGGCAGTGATTTTCACTGCGCTTTCAGAGCGGCTTCAATCAGTCCAACAAATGGTGGACTAGGTCGATTCGGTCGACTCTTGAATTCAGGATGATATTGAGTCGCGAAGAAGTAAGGATGTCCTGCGAGTTCGATGATTTCCATTCGCTCACCCTCGGTATCCTTACCCACAAATCGCATTCCTGCGGCTTCCAATTCGCTGACCATATCGGGATTCACTTCGTATCTGTGACGATGACGTTCGTGAATCTCCATATCGCCCCCATAAAGACGGAATGCATCGCAATCCTGAGTCTGTAGATTTGTTTGCCTGCTGCCCAAACGCATGGTTCCACCCATGTGGGTGCGACTGCCTTCGGGCATGAAGATCACTGCAGGGTGAGGAGTTGCCTCATCAAATTCGGTACTATTCGCCCCAACTTTACCGAGAACGTCTCTTGCAAAGTCGATGACAGCGATTTGTAAACCGAGGCAAATACCGAGATACGGCTTCCCTGTTTCACGGCAATAACGAGCTGCGCACATCTTGCCTTCGACACCTCGATGACCGAATCCACCCGGAACCAATACTCCATCTGCATCCCGAATCATTTGCCAGAACTTTTCGTGTTTCTCTGGGTTTTCTTGAGCTTGATTGGGTTCAAGATATTCTGCCTCCACCCAATCAATATTCATCTTCGCTCCGGAATTAAACGCTGCATGCTGAAGCGCCTTGATGACACTTAGATAGGAGTCTGAGAGGCCCGTATATTTCCCAACCATCGCAATTCGAAGTTCTTTGTCAAGATTGTCGACACGGTCAGCCATTGCCTTCCAATCCTCGAGAAGTGGACGGGAAGTTGGTAGAGGAAGACCCAATCGCTCTGATAATTTCTCAGAGACGCCTTGCTCATTCATCATTAACGCAACATGGTAGATATTGGGGACGTCATGCGCACTGTAAACGTGTGAGGGTTCAACGTGACAGAAAGATGAGAGTTTTTCCTTGACCTCAGGGAGCAAGGGTTCGCTACTTCGGCACACCAAGAAGTCGGGCGCCAATCCTGCGGCTCGCAATTCCTTGACCGTGTGTTGTGTAGGTTTGGTTTTCTGCTCACCAACAACACCGATTACAGGTACCAAGGACACGTGGAACAAACAAATATTCTCGCGTCCAACACGGAACTGGAATTGCCGAAGGGCTTCCACGAAGGGTGCGCTTTCGATGTCACCAACTGTGCCACCGAGTTCGATTACACACACATCTGGTGTTTCCCCCGAACCGTCAGTACATTGGGCTGCAACACGCTCGATTCGTTCCTGAATTTCATTCGTGATATGTGGTACAACTTGGACGGTTTTTCCAAGGTAATCACCACGGCGCTCTCTCTCGATGACATCTGAATACACTTTGCCAGTGGTTAGATTGTTGTCGCGGCCCAAGCGGATGTCGAGAAAGCGTTCATAATTTCCAAGATCTAAATCGACCTCGCCACCGTCATCCAAAACAAATACTTCACCATGTTCGAATGGACTCATCGTTCCAGCATCGCTATTGAGATAGGGGTCAATCTTGATTGCTGTAACCCGCATACCCATCGATTTGAGAAGCACGCCAAGGCTCGACGCAGTCACGCCTTTTCCAATTCCACTCAGGACCCCGCCCGACACTACGACGTACTTCATGCCATCAACGGGGTTTACATCATGTGAGCCTCGCCTATGAACGTTGGCCTTTGAATTCCAGATATTGACATCTTGAGGTGGCTCCCTCCATGTTCAAGTAGCGTCCGTAGTTGAGACGTAGATATGGGTCCGCGCATTTTGGTCACAGGTGCGCTTGGCCAGATTGGAACGGAACTGGTAGAAGCGCTTGAACAAAAGCATGGACGGGACTGTGTGATTGCAACCGATGTCCGTGAAGCACCGAATTGTCGAATACTCGATGTGATGGATGCAGAAGGAATTCATACCCTCGTCAGCGAAGAGAACATCTCTGAAATCTATCATCTCGCAGCATTGTTGTCAGCGACTGGTGAACGAAACCCTGAGCTTTGTTGGAAAATCAATGTCGATGGATTGGAGAATGTAATCGCTGCGGCGAAAGCACATGATTGTCGAATTTTTGCACCTTCGTCCATTGCAGTTTTTGGCCCAGATTGCCCCTCGCTTGCACCGCAGATCACCCCTCTGAATCCAACTACGGTGTATGGTAAAACCAAGGTGGTTGGGGAACAATTGGCATTGACCTCGGATGTAGACATGCGAGGTTTACGCTATCCAGGATTGATTTCTTACAAGGCCCCTGCTGGGGGGGGGACAACCGATTATGCCGTGGAAATTTTCCATGCTGCATTGAATGA
>CATISE010000196.1 GCA_949538655.1 Marine Group II euryarchaeote MED-G33
CTGCAACAGGTTTACCTGAAGGCTGGACCATGGAACAATGGCAGCACTATGGCCAACAATATCTTGATGAATTAAATCATCATAACAATGGTTGATTTCTCAACCATTCAAGGTCGGAGATATACAACTGGCGAATATCGTCTAGGCCCAATACCAGCATGGCCAATCGCTCCAAACCCATGCCCCATGCACAAACTGGCCATTCACAGCCCAGAGGTTCAGTCACTTCAGGACGGAAAATCCCTGCACCACCCAATTCAAGCCATTGCCCTCGCCACTTGACTTCAACCTCGAGAGAGGGTTCAGTGTATGGGAAGTAAGCTGGCCGGACCCTAACTTCTGGATATCCCATTTTTTCGTAGAATGTTTTGAGCGTTGTCACCAACATTGGCAAACTTGCCCCTGGTTCCATGATAATCCCCTCGATTTGGTGAAATTCGGGTAGATGAGTTCGATCAATTGTTTCCTTACGGAACACACGTCCGATGCCAAATACACGACATGGGACATCTGGAGAATTGGCAAGATATTGTACTGTATTCACGGTGGTGTGTGTCCGCAGTAGCCCTTTTTGACTTTCATCACCTGAGAATTTACCTCCCCAACCTGTACTGCCAGTTTCCCCACCGTGCTCATGGATAGAAGTCCAATCGTCGAGGTGTTTTTTGTCGATTGGGATCTTCTCAGGGTCGGTGAGGTAGAATGTATCCTGCATCTCTCTGGCTGGATGATCTTGTGGGATGAACAATGCATCCATATTCCATCCTGCGGTTTGGACGAAGTCACCATCAATCTCATCAAAGCCCATTTCAAGAAAAATACTGCGAATTCTCTCAATCAGTGCCATCATGGGGTGGGGTCGACCACCAGCGGGAACTGGGGCATCCAATCCAACATCGTAGGGTTTGAAATCAGCATCACGCCATTCTTCACCCTGCAATAATTCGGGTGTAATTTGTACGACTTGCAATTGCTCATCGAGTTCTGAATCAGAAATCTTTCTCCCTTGTTCGGTGAGTGTCCATGTCCGTGTAGTCCCATCTGTAGATTCAATCAATCCCTTGCGTTTTTTGAAATGGACTAGTAAGTCAGCATCGAGGTCATTTTCATCCGCCCCTTTTTGGCATTGTTCAAGGAAGGATTTGCGGGCGACCAAAGTCACGATGACCGCATCAGTGTGGGTCGGGAGAGCAAAGGCTCCATTCTCAAGCGAACACCCCAGGCCTTTCAGTAACCCGATTCCGATTCCTGTTTCCTGCTTGGAAGTCACACCACTGGCTTGCAGGTCTTTCATGCCTCGCGCACCTTCGGATTGTTCTTCCAACCAATCCCAAATTCGTTGTTCGAGAAGTCCATTCTCGATAGCAGCAACCCCCTCGGGGCCGAGGGTCCAAATCGTTGTCTTCGTAGAATCAATCTCGACTAGACCATTTTCGGCCAATGCCAAACCGGCACCTGCTGCGTGGACTTGATCATCCCAATCACAGGCTGCCAAGACCTCATCCAAACCCCATGTGTCCGAGGGGCGAGAGCGGAGTGCCTTCAGCATCCGTTTCTCATTGTTGGACAGTTCCATACACAGGCC
>CATISE010000197.1 GCA_949538655.1 Marine Group II euryarchaeote MED-G33
ACCAATCGATATTTTGCTCGGTGATGATGCACCACCGGGTTTGGTCGACACCATTTGGGGAACATTGATCAATGTGACCGATTATGTCATTTGGACTGAATATCAAGCTCAGAACGATGGCCCACATCATGAGAAATTCACCGTAGTACCATTTTCGTCCTCACTACTCTCATTGTTTAGCCAGACCCCATTGATGCATGAAATCGACATTGATGGCGATGATGATCCAAGCACAAACGCCGTAGAGAATCCAGATATTCGTGTTGGTTTGACGATTGGCTTTGCACCAACAGCCGGTGAAGGTTGGGGGTTGTTGGGCAGCCCTCCCACGCAATTGTGGATTGAACCAACCATCGAATATCGAGTTGAAGTCATCAATCCTTCAGATCAAATTTGGAGTGTGATGGAAACCCTCGAGGCCACATTGTTGAAGCCATTCGCTTACGGGATTAACCCAACTGCCTCGGGAGAATCTTACGTTTGGATGATTGATTCTCATTTCACAGTCGCACCCACTGATTGGGCTTTACAGGTTGGTTTTGAGCGATTTTGGTTTGATCTATCTGCTGCGGGAACCGAAGTGATTTCAGCGCTCGTTTTACTTGCATCTGGCTTCTCCTCCGGAACACCGAATGTGGATGATAGCGGGATTACAATCGCCGCTCTTTCAACTCCAATTTCAATTCAAATTGACAATGGAGGGCAGACGCAATGTCCCTCTCACTACGAGCCGAATTGGTATCATATGAACGCTTCATGGCAGCACGATTGTCGAATTGGAGTTGGGTTCGGTTATGGTCACTTTTCGCCTGCAGAAAACAATCAGAGAGATATCTGGGAGTTGTCCTATATCGAACTCGGAGTCCACCCCGAGTCGTCGAGTTATGTTTTGCCATCGATTGTCGATCTGACAATTCGTACTGATAGTGTACTTCCATCCGGTTCCGGAAACGTTGGTGAAGACGGTCTTACAACCATCGAATATTATGCCGATGAACGTGCAGATCTCTGGTTACATTTCCATGAAAATAGAAGTTCTTACAGAGAGAGTGCCTCTGAACCATATGGAAACGTTACTGAAACACTTGCATGGCTGCGTGGTATGCCTTCCGGAACCATGTCACCAACAGAGATTGAGCGTTGTTTCCAAGTGTTGGGAAGCGCTTCGCAACCAGAACTTCCGGGCCAGATTCCAAATCGACTTTCGTTTATCCTCGGCATCAAAAACTTCTCTCGTGATTCTACACCAAACGTCAATGATCCTACACTTCCAATCGATCCGCAAAATCCTCCAAACACCTTGGTCATGATTCGGTCAACACAACCCATGACATCATTGGATTATGTTTCATGGTTCCAGCGTGAAGGCGTAGAAACTGATCATCGAAAGACTCAGATGTATGCAGAAGATTTGCCTACTGGACTGTTACTTTACGGTGATTTCTGGCTAGGTGGTAGCGAAGAACAAGAGGTGGGTACATTTGATGATAATCTAGATATTCTGTCTCAGATTCTTGACTCAACCATTCTCGTCGTCGTCGATATCTTTGTGGATATATCCAATATTATCAACAGCATCCCCAATGCCCTTGTGGATGTCATTAGTGGCAGTACCGGTAGTGCGACTCAAGGTACTGCGATACATTTGGAGATGCTAACTGACTTTGAGGTAGGCCGTGAAACCATGCCAATCGGAGTCCTAAAATTGATCATGGGTTCTACTGATATTCCCACGGCCTATGGTCCTCATTTGATATTGGCTGATGACAAAAGTACGGAATTTGTACAAGGTCGTAGTGGCCAAGTTGACAAACTCGTTCCAATCTCCATGAGTTTACACCATGAGGGGTTACATACACTGCATATTGTCGACGATAATCAGACACAATCTCAACAAATTTCGATGGGAGCGGTTGGTGGAGACCCTCTCCGTATCCTATTCCTAGAACATGAAGATGATGAGTTTGGAAACATCGATATTTTGGGTAGTGACTTCCAATATGTCCTCATCTCAGATCACCCAGCATCTCTCGATGTTAGTGTCTCAGAAAGTGAACTTACATTCACATCCGATCGCGATATTGCAGAGGTTGTATATGCTGGACGCGAAGGAATTCAGAGGCAGGTATTGGACATCGACATCCTTCCTGGTAACTTCACCATGGCCATCGGTGATGACGTATCTTGGATATCTCAATCTCCAATCGGCTCCATCTCTTTGATGATCTCAAATGCCACCGATCCCAAAACGATGGATGGAGACCACTTCCTGTTCATGCAAAACCAAGATCTGGGTGAGGCCACACTTTCCGCACGTGTACACGGTATTACTGAAGTTGGCTTCCTCGGTGCAGAGATGCCAGGAGTTTCCGGTGCGGCAGGGCGTGGCACAGGATTCCTCGTTGGCCCTGGTGACTCTCCTTTCCAAGCGGTCATCATGGACCAAACCACACATGATTCGCCGGCTGATGGTTTGACGGCACACGTGCTTATTGATCCTCTCCCCTCAAGCTATGCATTCGAAGTACCGCAAGGAGGTGTTGGTGAAGCTAGTGCTCTCGAGGTTCCTCAATTTACAACCGATGAAGGTCTTGCTGGAATCGCCTTCTTCTTGGCAGGTTTCACCGATTTCGGACAAAGTGTCAATGGGATGCTTGGAGAATTGGTAACCAGTGTTACCGGGGGGGCAATCGATGATCAGCGCTCAGACTTTTCATTTGGTATTGAATTGGATGCCGACCAAGAATTTGACCTAATCGTCGATGCAAAACAAGGACGGATGGCTCTTGATGAACCAGAGTGGTTGCATGGGATTTCAATGGAAGCAGGTCTTGCTGAAGACAATCATACATCCTTCCACTCACGCGTTTGGTTGCCGAACTTGGCACCATCGATTGACCTTTCAATCGACTACCAAAATCTTAGTGTTACAGATCGCTGGGACATCGACATCGAATTGACCGGATGGTTACCGGCCAATCCTGAGTTCATGGTTGAGATTAACAATTACAATGGACGAGATTTGCATTTGATGTTGCTTGGCTTTGAGCCTGGCCAGTCCACAGATCTCAAGATTGAATCCCAAATCACTACCGATTACAGACCAGTGGTTCCACAGTTGTCTATTTTCAGCAATTATGAGATGAGTACAGACTTAGATGCTATTCATGCTACATTGCTCGACCGCACCCAATCGACGCGCTACGAATTGCTCTTGCAAGGGATCCCTGAACAACTCGACATGACCGCATCGTTGGGTTCCACGGTTTCCGTTGGGATGGAGGCTGGAGAATCAGCATCTGGATTGTCAATCGACTCGTTAATGCTACAGATGAACCGTTTCACGGCAGGTAAATGGTGGCCTGCGACGGTGTTCTTGCATGAGTTACCGCGTCAGATGAATCTCTCTACGGCTCCATCAGTTGTATTTGACATTACAAAACCGGTTTCATTCCAAGGGATGTCAACACTGGTATTCTCGTCTTCTGGACCCGGCATGGATCTATTTATTTCCACCACTGGCCGAGCGGTTGAAGTTCGAGGTGACAGCCTATTGTTGGCCGAGAATTTGGCCAGCCACATGAGCATTGAACCCACCTCCGAATTTGGTTTGAGAGTGACCAGCAGCGGCGCTGGAATCGAGCGCCTCTATCTTCGTCAGAACGATGTCCCTGCTCAACCAGGTGTATGGCTAGAACAACTTGAAGCCGCAGGTGAGAATCTCAAGAGTGCGACAATTACGATCAGCTACATTGGAGCCTATCCAATTTTCAAGATTGATGATGTACGAGGTGGACGAATCATTGCGAATGCGAGAGCAACCGCCGACGTTGCCGGCACAACGTTCGATGGCCTCTGCTGGTTCGACGCCAACGTTCGACGCCAGCGACCGAGTCGAGCTTTTCGGCTCGCTGCA
>CATISE010000198.1 GCA_949538655.1 Marine Group II euryarchaeote MED-G33
CACCTCGGCGATCTCCGCCTCGATTGTCACGCCGGTCTCCACCACGATTGTCTCGATTTCCGCAACCACGGTATCCACCGCCACCACCTCGGCGATCTCCGCCTCGATTGTCTCGATTTCCGCCACCACGGTATCCACCGCCACCACCTCGGCGATCTCCGCCTCGGTTGTCACGTCGGTCTCCACCGCGTCGGTCTCCACCTCCGCGCCCTCCAGATTTTGGGGCATCACAGCGATTGCAATTGTCTCGCCATGCAAAATTATGATTCTGACACTTGGGGCAGGTCCAATCCCCTTCTTTCATGGGTATTCCACTGCGGTCATCTCTACGGCCGTGATCTCGCTGCCTTTCCTTCGGTGGTGCAATCTCGACCGGTTGGCCAATCAACAATTCAACCTCAACATCACGGAATGGAGTAATATGGACAACAGCTGCTGAAACCTCTCCAATCACGGTTTCGACCTTTCCAACCCATTTTCCACCAGGGAGTTGCATTACTTGCCCTAGTCGGGGGGCATCGCCCGTGAATGGGGCTAGCATGCCCCCTTCGTGACTGATTTCTCGAATATGTGCATCGAAAGCCATGCGTTCACCATGCCGAGGCGGCAGCGGGTCACGTATGAAGGCTCCCTTCAGTCTCGACGTTGGTGTCCAAGGCCTGCTAGGGCAATTGCACCGAGGGCTGCGAATATCCCGAATCCTGGCAAACCGCCGCCCCCATCGTCTCCATCGTTGTTGCTTACAGGGTCAGGGATGGACTCACTTCCACCCGGAGTTTCTCCGGCTGAATGTGTGACTGAGGCACATTGCCCCCAATTGTCACAAGCTGTAATCGTGAGATCATTGGCAGCAGCATTAGGGATTCCAGAACCACTGGCCAACCAGTTGTTTCCTTGGACTTGGAAAGTACCAGTTCCCCACTCGTATTCACCGTTCATACCAGTGATTGTCACAGGGTCGCCGTCAGGGTCATTGACAAATCCAGAAATTTCGTATGAATCACCATTCCAGAAGCCATCGGTTACCGTTACGCTTGGTGGAGATGATGCCTTGGACATACCGAGATTGGAGGTGTGGGAAAAGTCAGCCATTCCACTACCTTGTGCGGTGATTTTGACCATAAATGGACCCGGTGACATCGAAGAAAGGTCGACTGTGACGACAGTTTCCCCATTCATTGTCACTGGGTTGCTACTCGTTTGTGCATCATCTTGAACCAATGTAACGACAGCACTCATACTCGGCATTCCAGCAGTTGGTGTCATCGTCACGGTTGCAGAACCACTACTCGCGCTTCCTGTTGCTCGCAATGGGACCTGTAGGGTGTAATTGCGTACATCTGTGGTTTGGCCTGCTGAGTCGATGGCATGACAGGACACAGTTGTACTGTCTTGGCCCGACGGCGCATCAGCGTACAACCCGTCTCCATCACTACTCATTGACCAACCATCAGCTCCTGAGCAGGAGATGAGTGGTGCTCCTTGATCGTCAGTCGCCCATGCGTCCATTTGTTCCGTGGACAGGAAATGGACAGCTCCATCGTCGGCGATGGGCATGATTTCGCCCTCAATTGGTGCCGCACTTGTCCACATGGGTGGATCATCGGTTTCGGGAGGTACAGTAGTCATGTCGAAGAACATGTCTTGACCCGTTGGCCAATCGTCCATGTCATATTCGACGTGAATGTCTACACGAAGCCGTGTTTCCCCACCTATGCTAACCAGTCGACTCTCTTGGGTGATGGTTCCGTCGGATACACAGGTGCCTGGAACGGGTGCACTACCTTGATAGTCGTTATTTTGCTGATCAATTAGACGCCCATCACATTCCTCAAACATACCAACGCGTAGCCCATCCAAAGATGGAAACGTTGCAGCAAGATCTGCATTGGTCATATTTGATGTATTCATTGCGAGGGTGAAATTGTCATCTGAATAGGCCCCTCCCAGAGTCATTCCATCGAACAAAAACGTCCCATTTAGCCAAACAATGATTCGACATTCATCGACATTGTTTTGTTGAGGGATTGTTATATCACAATCTCTTCCCTCGCTTATCGGTGCTACAGGGATTTCTACACAATCTGAGTTTGGCGATTGATCACATTCTTTTTCGTCAATATGGTTTTGTGGCATCAGGTTGTATTCTTCAATTGTCAGCGGATTTTCATCTGAGTCATCCCATGTTGCGTTATACCAATTGACCCCATCTCCACCTCGGTGTGGTTCTGAGGCACGGAAGCCAACACGTGGATTGGTTTCAGTAACACAATCTGAAGCGATATTTTCAATCGCAGTGTACTCATCTGAAGACAAATAACCATTGTCGCCGCCAGGCAATCCTTCGAACAGACTTTCCAAATCCGTGCGTACTTGGTCGGCCAAGGTTCCATTGATCCAAGCGACTGCACTCACATCTGCAGAAGCCCAGTCATCATTGATTTTGATATCAAAAATAGCATGAGTGTAATTGAACATATCTTCGAATGTTAATCCTTCACAGGCTGCTTCCACTTGGCGAGCGTTGGTTTCGGTTGGCTCAATTTCTTCTGCCATTTCCGATGGCAATTGAACCGTACTTGCTAGCATCAATACGGTTAGTAGAATGGCCCAAAGGCTACACTTGGTTGTACTTCGCATGTCCTCTCGGCTTGCTTGACGCTTGAATATGCTTTCCCGTCAAACATCGAGTGAAGTGAAGAACACCGTAGGTGTTCATTCAGGCATTTGCAGCTAGCCAAGGCTCAACATATTGGCTGGCATATGGATCGCTTTCAAATGGCAAAAATTCAGCGCCTGGGATGATTGGTTTGATGATCGTCAACAGATGGACTTCTCCACCCCAAGTCCCTGCGGCCACAGTCACCATCTTGGCGATATTGTTGTCACCGATTTTGACATTTTTTAGGGTGTATGGCAGACTTTCCCCTGCATAATCGTAAGATTGTCCATATACGATTGTTTCGAGTGTGAACCAATCCGCATTCAAGCCAATGCCTTCGAGTTGTTCCATGGCCTGTTTCAGCCGCACTTCATCAGTCCCAGAACTCTCTAGGTGCCACAAAACCATCGAACTGGAACCAATGGCGGATAGAGTTCCAGGCAACCGAACATGGTTGACAACCAGAATGGCACCTCCATCATTCCAGATGTGTTGTTCTGATGCTGGCCAACTTGGAGAATCCGGGTTTTCAGTCAAAAGTGGGGTGCCCCATTCGGCACCTCCGGTGGGCTTTGAAACACCTCCAAAACCAGAGATGATCACACCGATGGCGATGGCTACAACAATTGCACTACGTGAACCCCATCGCGAAGACCACATGTGGCGAGAATCATCGGATGCAATGGCGCGAATCCCCAAACCAATCGCTACTGCTGGAATTGCGATCAACCAGCCGAGTGGAACCATGAAAACGCACAAGCATAGCAAGCAAATCCATTGGTTGAATGAATCTGCACGGAAGAAATCTGCAACGTGGGTTTGTGGGTATTTCCACTTCCATTCGATGCCAATGGCTCCCAGCACACACAGGAGTGGAATCAACCATGCGGCAAGGGCACCTCCAACCGACATATACGCGGGTGCACCCTTGCACCATTGAATCATGTGGCGAGTTGATTCAAATTGTGTGGGTTTTCCATCGTATCTCTGAGGGTGCGATTACCATTCTAATCTGTAAACAAAGACTTACAAACTCATTGCCAAGCCAATAGATATGGATGAACCAAATCAGGTTGTTGATTCAATTCATCAGGTGGATTTGGACCGTTCAAAAATCAGTCGTGTATTGTGGTTTACGACAGGTTTCATTGTGATGACAATCGGATTAATTGGGATCATTGTTCCTGGTTTACCAACAACACCTCTGATGATTCTAGCCGCTGCATGTTTTGCAAAGTCTAGCCAGAGGTTCTATGATTGGATTATCAATAACAAAATGTTTGGTCAGCATGTCAAAAATTATCGTGAAGGAAATGGAATCCCTAAGAAAAGCAAACCCATTATTCTGGTAACTATGTGGACATTTGTATTGTTTGCTGTGCTAATCGCGATTCCAGATAGTGCACCACCAGTCTCAAAAATTGCGACTTTGGTATTGGCAGTCATAGGGACTATCTTCATCCTTAGGATACCGAATCTATCTCAAGATGATTCCTGAAGGCTTCCATTACCAGTTTCCCTAGACCCTCAATCCAGTGAGGGTCATCATTGAGACAATTCACAACGCTCAATTCCTTGCCACCGTGTTCAATGAAGTGTTCACGGATTTCAATATCCAATTCCTCAAGAGTTTCTAATCCATCGGCAAGGAATGCTGGAGAGGCAATTACAATTTTCTCATGGCCTTGAGTTGCTAGTTTTTCCACCGTATTGGTAGTCGATGGTTCCAACCATTTTGCAGGCCCAAGTCGACTCTGATAGCTGATAGACCAACGAGATTCTTCAAGCCCCAACGCCCCAACCACTGACAACGTCGTCAACATACAATGGTGTGCATAACAACTCGAGTTCGCCTCCACATCGAGAGTACAACAATTGTCAACTTTCTGGCAATGTTTACCACTTGAGTCTGCTCTTTTCACGTGAGATACAGGCAATCCATGGTATGAGAATAGAAGATGAGCACCGTCTTTGAGATGTGGTTTTATCGATTCAGCGAGTGGATCAATGAATGCTGGATCCGCAGGGAAATGGTTCAATTCGGAAATAACGGGTGCCCACTTCATCTCTCCAAGTTGTTTGTATGCGTTCTTTAGTGCAGACACGGTGGTGGCTTGTGCGTGATGGGGAAACAAAGGCGCCAGCAATAGTTCATCGACACCAGCATCTCGTAATTTTTCCAAACCAGAACGAATGCTTGGATTCCCATACCGCATTCCGACTTCGCAAAGGACCCCGTCCAAATTTGCTTGAAGCGATGTTGCCATACGTTGGGTGTAAACTCGTAATGGTGATCCTTCATCCATCCAAATACTCTTGTAGCGAGGAGCGATCTTTTTCGGCCGTGTTCTAAGGATGATTCCCCTTACCAAAATGTGCCTTAAGGGGGCTGGCAAATCGATTACATCAGGGTCCAAAAGAAACTCGCGGAGGTATGTTCGGACAGATTCAACAGTTGGTTTGTCAGGGGTGCCGATATTCATCAGCAAAACACCCCGCTTGCCCATAAATTTCTGGGTATGGCAGGGGTTGTAATTGTTTGTCTTAATCCACCCTCAAACCCATCTTCAAATTCACTTGGAATTGAATCCAAAATAGCAATTTAGTGTTGATATAGGCCCGATTAGATTTGCAGCAACTCAATGAAGGACAAACCCTCCGGAGAAACGAGGGACATGCTGGAACTCAAGTCCGCCACTTTCCGTTATCCTGTTCGTCGTCCACGTCGCTTCCGACCATGGGCTACCATACCTGGTCCGGGCATCAGAGATGTGAATCTCAATTTGACTAGCGGTACAATTCTCGGTTTGGTTGGTCCCAATGGTGCAGGTAAGTCGACATTATTGCAGGTCATGTCCAATCTCTTGCCACTTGAAGATGGAGAATTAAATGTCGAAGGTGCATCGACTTTAGAATCGTGCAAAGAAATCATCGGTTACATGCCTGAGCGAGTTACGTGGAATGGTCCAGGAACAGCCCAGCAAGAGATTGAACGCCTCTGCACAATGAGAAATATTGATTTTACAAAGGGCCATGATTTGCTTGATTTGGTCGGATTGGGGACACGCAGCCGAGATGACCTGTCGACATTTTCCCAAGGTATGAAACAACGTTTGAGTTTGGCGACTGCATTGCTCGGAGATCCGAAAATATTGCTTTTGGATGAGCCATTGAATGGTTTAGATCCAGTTGCGCAAGGTGCATTCAGAACATTGCTTCGCCAACTTTCCGACCGAGGTTCTAGCGTGGTCATCAGTAGCCATACGTTATCGGATTTGGAACGTATTGCTGATGAATTTGTTTTGATGCATCACGGGCGAATTGTGGCCAATGGTCCGTTGAATGAAATCGAGCGTGACCTCGGCCTTCTTGCGACATTGGAAATTGCTGGTTTGGGCAATCCACCTACCTCATTCGGGGAAGGTATTGAAGTCCAAGACATCCCTCTTGAGGATGATGAAGATTGGGCATATCGTCTGCATTTGGAGGATGGGGAATGGACCACTCAACGCCGTAGTGAACTAGGTTCAGAGGCGACATTTACTCGCTTGAAACAAGTTCCTGCGAGCCTTGAAACTGTCATTTCAGCCGCCACAGGTCTTGAGATTGAAGACGCAGGATTTGCAATATTGTCGGAGGTTGAACCTGATGAGTGATCGCCTTCAATCCATTTGGGCAGTTGGTCTTCATGATGCTAAAAGACGAGTTCGTAGCCAGCGAATGCTGATTCTAGCACCCTTGGTCATCTTCCTCCTGTGTGCGGCATGTTGGGGGTTTGCAGATTCCCGTATTGTCCCAGCGGGTTTGGTGGTGAATTCACCCGCAGATGTGCTGTTCCTCTCGAGTACATCGATTGTGTTCATTTGCACATTGAGTGTCGTATTGCTAGGCTTTGATGCCATTAGCAAAAGACGTCTGACAGGGGAACTGGCAATCGATTTGACACAACCCATGCCTCGGTCTGATTATGCGTTGTCCCAGTTGTTGGGCGTGTGGCTCTCTGCAATGCTCCCTACAATCATTGGGATTTTCATTGGTACATTCCTGATTCAAAGACAGATGGGTGTTTGGCCAGCACTTGGAGATCTTTCGATGTTCATCATATCCACCGGACTCCTCCTTTGGTGGTACACTTCGTTGCAATTACTCGCATCTTCAATGGCTAGAGACATTGGGGCCTCCGTCACCCTTGGGGTTGGGACCTGGCTTTTCTTCGTCTTCTTGTGGTTGATTCCAACTCTCGTCATCGCTCAATCGATGGGGGTTGATGTGACTGATACGACTTCATTGGCTTTTGATCGAATCCAAGAAAGAATCGATTTGTTTAGTCCAAATGGTGTCTATCAACTTTTGATGGAAACAAGGTTGTCTTCGGCGAGTCAACCTCACCTATCGAAAATTTCAATCTGGATTTCAGCAATCGTTTGGTCAATTCTACCAACATACGTTTTCTGTAGTAGAATCAAACATTTGAAGCCATAAACGGCCAACTCAAACTGGTTTAGGTCGACCTAAAAAGAGTTAAGGTTGCCCTAAACCTTATACTGGAACTTCAATCGCCCCCCCCTCATGACGCACAGTGATGCGTCACTGAGGAATGAAAATGAATAGTAAAAAAATGAAGGGTATGACACTAGCACTACTGATGATGGTAGCTGCATTAGCTGGCTGTATCGGTGGCGATGATGATGCTGAAGAAATTGCTGATGTATCTGGAATGGATGCATCTGATGCAGGGTACACCTATGCATCAAACGTCGATAACCATCGAAGTTTGATGAAGGACCTTTGCGACATGAAGACCGCAGCCAGCTCTGATGGTGGCTACGACTTTGCAACTGCAAAGGACATCTACATGAACGGCAAGAATGCGGAGAAGAGCGATGGCTCATACCGCACTCTGGCTGGATTCGCATCTGCTGAGGGTAAGAACCACGGCTACGATGCATACTACAACATGACAGGATCTGTTGATGCACACATCATGGCTGCAATGGATGGTACTGGCGACTTCGCTGGTGCATCTGACACCGTTCGATACCAAGGAATCGCCAAGTTGACTGTCAACATGGGAATGGTTGCTTACACAATCCACGAGTTGAACTCAGCAATTGCAAAGGCAGATGCTGGTAACGTCGACAATGACTCTGGCGCCCCACACAACTGGGACGAAGGATGGGCATTCTTCCACGGACCTGACGAAGACTACGGCTGCTCCCCTGCTAAGGTAATGGAAAAGCGCGCTGGTGACTTCGGTACCACTAATGCTGACGGGGTAGCCAACACCTTCGCCGCAACAGAGGCTGCAATGGTCGACGGTCTTGCTGCTCTACAGGCTGGAGACTCTGCAGGATACACTGCAGCAGCAGACACCGTTGTCAAGAATCTCGTGATTACTTACTCTCAGGCTGTACTCAAGTACGCCTCGAAGATGGACAACAATGATTCTGGAGAGAAGTACCAGGCAGAAGGATATGCTTTCTGGAAGGCCATTGAGGCACTAGTCGCAGATCACACAGATTCATGCTACAACAACCAAACTCACGGCTCGGCATGGATTGGTGCAGGCGAAGCAAGCAACTGTGATGCCTTCATCTGGACACAGCACAATGGCCAAGGCGATTACATGTGCTACAACACTGATATCCACATCGTATATGCGGAAGCAACAAACGAGACAATCTGTGACGGATTCGCATCAGTATTCCCTGGAAGCGGAATGCCAGGTTACTACGCTGATTACGGCGCATCCAGCATGAACGGTGTTCTCGATTTGACTGATGCCACTCAACTCGGAACATCATACGATGTCGGTCCTTGGTTGGCTGGTGCATGGGCACACTTCGGAATCACTGCAGAGGATATTGGAACCTACAGTTAAACGAAATCCATTCCACTTGAATAGGAACCCTACAAGTCCTCCTTTGAACAGTGGAAAAATCGCGGGGTAACTGGGTCGAGAATAAGCCTCCTCGATCCGGTTGCCCCCTACACCGGTGTTCGTATGTCTAGCAAGAAATTACTCATTTTGTTCGGCACTGAAACTGGTAATGCCGAAGATTTAGCATTCGACATAGGAAAGAAATCCATTGAATATGGCTTTGAATCTAAAGTTAAAGGGATGGAAGAAGTAACCGCGGAAGACATCTCAATCTGTGAGAGATTGATGATTTGTTGTAGCACCTGGGGCGAGGGCGACCAACCGGATAATGCGCAAGATTTGTATGATGAAATTTGCGAATCGAGTGCTGGTTGTTTAGCTGAAGTAAATTTCTCTGTATTATCGTTAGGCGATACAGCCTTCGAGATGTTTTGTGAATCAGGGAAACAGTGGGATTCAATTCTTGAAATGAAGGGTGGTAATCGGGTGAATGATCGAGTTGATTGTGATACTGATTATGAAGATG
>CATISE010000199.1 GCA_949538655.1 Marine Group II euryarchaeote MED-G33
TGCAGCTTCACCTTTCCTGAGCATTTCGTGATAGCGCGCCTCTTCCAAATCGAGAATGGTTAGTATGCCGTCTTTGGACTGACTAAAATCTTCCATCGACAAATTGACTTCCATGTGATGGGCACCGAGTTCAGAGAGACTCATGCCCAGGCCCAACTCATCCTTCATTCGGCAGACTCTACGGGCGAGCATTCGGGCGAGATACCCTGCTTTGGCATTGGAAGGGATGAGTGTATCCCCCAACATGTTGCATAGGGCATGCATGTGATCGGGAATGGCATAGATGGAGGAAAGTGGCTCAGTTACTGCCTTCAACTGTTCCACGGAAATAGAAATCCCTCGATCTTCAAGGCGTTCTGATAACCGGATGTAGAGGGATTCAACATCGGTTCCAACATCAATATTCAAAATCCCTGCCAACCGGGACAATTCTGAAAGTAAGGCATCGATATCGACATCACCCAACTGAGACAGGCGAGATTGGAAATCTGATTCATCCTTCAGCCAGGTGACTGTATCTGGATAGATGGCTTCGTAAATTGTGGGTGTACCTGCTGCTGCCCAGCAAAATCGCTCGAGACCATATCCCGTATCGATGATTTGCAATGGCATTTCACCGTAGCGAATACCCTTGATTTCCACATCACCATCTTCTTTTTCCTCCAAATTCATGAACACGAGTGTGGCGAGTTCGAGTCCACCAACGATGACTTCTACCGCAGGGCCGGCATTTCCACCTCCCGACCATGGATTTTCGACATAGGTAATCTCGTTGGGATCAATGCCCAGTCTGTTCACGAACAAATCATCACAGAACCGGATACACTCCTCTACCCAATACTTCACATCTCCATCTTCTGGGCGATTGAAGCAATGGTGAGCCATCATCTCAAAGGTGGTTAAATGACGGCCTGAACGTCCTACTGCAGCCACGTCAGTCAAACGGATACAGGGTTGAGAAATCGTCAATGGATTGGCAGGAGGGGGCGCAATTCCACCAGTAACATGGGGTTGGAAATCCGCAATCGATGCGATTGTCAGATGGATATCATCTCTCCACCGGGCGATAACAGGGTAGGGCTTAATCCGGGTATGCGCATGTTCTTCGAAATAATAGAGGAACGTTTCCCGCATTGCATCTTTCAACGCTTTTCCACGCTGAGGATAGCCCTCGATGAGAGGAGCGCCGATGAAAGTATACTCGTCTTCTGTGGTGTCTCCCGAAGTTTCACGGGAAGAATCACGCGTCCAAAACCATAGATTTGTCACTCTGCAAACCTTGCGAACAAAACCCTGTTCGTGGAAATATGGTATGTCGATATCTCCGAAGGCCATGGGCATCCTCGGTCATCCGGAATTGATGCCCGTTCATGAATGAGTCGGCCGGCACCCATAGGGTGCCGTCGCCGAAAGCGACTTTTAACACCGGTTGCAGCGAGATGTGTGAGCGACGATTGGCGAGAGCACATTGAATCGGTAGGAACCGGTTTGCACCGTATCAAAAAGCATGGTGCAATGAAAGTTGATGCTATGATTGTTGCCGACTCAGAGCATCTAAAGAGGCAAACCGATGAATCACCGGGACAGTTGGCAAACACTGCGGCATTGCCCGGTGTTGTTGGGAATGCATGGGCGATGGCCGATTTCCATTTTGGATATGGATTCCCGATCGGCGGAGTGGTTGCAACCGATATTGACAATGGGGGCGTCATTTCCCCTGGTGGTGTTGGATTCGACATCAATTGTGGTGTTCGTTTGTGCGCTTTGGATTTGGAACTGAGCGACATGCGCGACATGAAAAAATTGGGCCGCAGACTCAAGGGGAGGATTCCAGCTGGACCTTCGGCGAAGGGTGGTGTCGATTTATCTGAATCCGGATTGGAATCCATTCTCTCAGAAGGGGCGAAGGCTGCTGTCGAATTGGGACTGGGGCATGATGATGATCTTGCATCCATGGAATCGAATGGATTACTGGAAGCAAATGAAAGAGATTTATCCGAGTTGGCTATCAAGAGGGGGTCTCTTTCGTTAGGGACTTTGGGTTCTGGAAATCACTTCTTAGAATTGCAAGTTGTTGATCAAATCCTTGATGTTGAAGCCGCGAAGGCGTTTGGATTACGCCAAGGGCAAGTCACCGCAATGATTCATACGGGATCACGAGGGCTAGGCCATCAAGTTTGTTCAGATCACGTCCAAGGATTGGAATCCAAATACAAGAAAACTGCAGGTGGTTGGCATGCTGAAAAATGGGATATCACATTACCAGATCAACAATTGGCCGCTGCACCATTCCATTCTAGGGAAGGGCAGTCTTACTTTGAGGCCATGCAAGCAGCTGGGAATTATGCGTTTGCAAATCGTAGTGCCCTGACTCAAAGATTGCGAGATACCCTTAGGGCACATCTTGGTACGGATGGTGAGTTGGAGGTGATCTACGATGTATCCCACAATATTGCCAAGGTCGAAGAACACGTAATCCACGGTTCCACTTGCAATTGTTGTGTTCATCGAAAAGGAGCGACAAGAGCGCTAGGTGGCGATCACAGTGAGTTGGCGAGTAAATTCAGTGGTGTTGGTCAACCTGTATTGATTCCAGGTGACATGGGTACTGCCTCCTACGTTCTCGCTGGTCCCATTGCGGGATCGAATCAAGCTTTTTCATCTTCATGTCATGGTGCAGGTCGTCAATTGTCTAGAACTCAAGCACGTAATTCCATTGATGGCCTAGCACTTCAGGAAGAATTGGCATCGAAGGGGATTGATGTTTATGCAAATACTCCAAATGTTCTCTCAGAAGAAGCACCTGATGCATACAAAGACGTGGACGAGGTCATCAGACTGACATCTGGAGCAGGGCTCGCTCGGCCTGTAGCAAAATTGCGACCTTTCTGTGTCATCAAAGGATGATCGGGTTTCCCATCTAGTCACTCTGGCGTGATTACATGGAAATGCCAGCGCGAGGTGCACCCGCTTGAACGGGGGCAGCTCCAGAATGAACTCCGTCCGCTTCTTCCATGATAATGGTCAACAATGTGTTCACGAGTTTACGGAGGTCATCCACCTCCCCTTGTAAACTGGCCATATCTCTTGCTATCGTCAATCTGCGCTCTTCGCTATTTCCCATGGTTCCCATCCCATATGAGGGATTTCTCCCTCAAACGCCCATCTAATCGGACCGGTCTATAAAGGAAACGTTTCTGTTAGGTTTCGGAAACCGTTTCGAAACATTTTGGAGAAACGCCAGAAACGGTTTCAACTCAAAAGTCTAGCAATGATGTCTGCTTTCGTCCCACTACTGTCCAAACCCTGTAGCATTGCGAGTTCCATCAGTTCGGCCTTCTTCAATCGCTTGAGCGATGCTTCGCTAGGACCTGATTCAACCTCGACTTCCACCTCAACATCTGGCATCTCCTCTACCGCTGGTGTCTCCTCTCTGGGTTTTTCACGGACTTGGATGCTCGAATCATTTTCGGGCTCGAGTGGAATGAATTCATCTCCAAAACCTTCAGGTGCCGGAGGAGGTGATGATTGAACATGCTGATCAATAATCTGTTTAGCAGACCACCCCTTGTCCATCCAAGAGTTCGCCTCTTCTTCCGACCAATCCGGTAAAGCAGAACGGACCTCCGCGACCGCCAGCAAACGCGGGTCGGGTGAGGTCTCTTCCTGACCAGATACATTGAGACCAGTTTCGACAAAATCAGCGGCTGCCTGGCTAAGCTCACTTTGTTTCAAGTATCCATTTTGATCCTCGTCGTATGAATTGGCGAAATCAAGGAATTTCTCCTTGTCAAGAATGCCGTGGGATTCGATGGTATGCGCGACGGTTTCATCATTAAAATCGAGTGGATATTCGCTCTCTGATTTCTTGGTAGGACGTGACATCATCGTTGTGAAATCCGCCGCTGCACGATCAAGTTCTTCAGCATCTAGGAAATCATCTCTATCCCTATCGTATTTTCGAGCGTGAGCAAGGAAGGCATCTTTGTCATAAATGCCATGTCTCGAAACAGTGTTCCACAACGTTTCTTCTTCGTAATCAAGACGGATGCCGCCTCCTGATTTAGCACCAAATGAGGTTTCACTTTCGTCACCCCATTCATCTTCGAAATATTCGTCGATTGATTCACTGGGTTTCCGCATAATGATGACACCCAGTAAACCGACGATGATGGCTGCCAATACACCGACAATTGCAATCAGGGCGACCGTTGTAGTTGCTGCACCCTCCGAATTTTCTTCTCCGCTGACGAATAATTCATCGACAGGGATTGGATTATCTGAGTCTCCGTCGATGTAAATGTAAAGCTCAGCCGCACCCGTCTTCCAAGCTTCCCACTCAAACGTGAGAGATGTACCCGAATCAGAGGAGGAAAGATTGAGGGTTTTTGAGACTTGAATTAGCCACTCCCCACCCCTCTTTTCAACAAGTGTGACATTGATGCTACCACCACGCAAACCTTGGTTCACGAACGTTGCCTCAATCTGAACGGTTTCGCCATATTCCGGGGCGAGTGGTGAGATTCCCCACGAAGAAAATTCAGGTTGGAATTCAATGATGACGAGAAGCGGGAATCGCGGATTTACCTCGGTACCTTCGCCCTCAAGGTCATTTCCTGCCAAATCAACCCCCTCAAACCAGACGCTGATCTGATCGCCATCTAACAACCCCTCCCCATCTGCCGGTCGCAAATCGAGTTGGTTGGAGAAATGTGTGTGGTCTTCTTGAACGCTGACAAATTGTAGTAGCCCCGTGCCTCCAATACCCAATCTAGGCAAACCGTTTCGGTAGAATTCCCAATGGACTGTGATATTGGTCGCTGGCATGCCACCAGAATCATCGATGAGGATGTCGATTGGTACACTACTCAATTGGTCACTCTCTAATCTCAACAAGGAAGATGATGGGTATAGGAATTGGTCGAAAACAACTTGCGGAGATGCACTGTCGATGGTGACAGAAACGACATACGACAATGCTGTACCAGAACCAGGGACGTTCAGCACAGACAATTCAACCGGCAATTGCGGAGATATAGGGGTTCTAATCGGTAGTACAAGAGGGGCGTTGAACGAACCACCAGGTTGGACCATGACCACTTTCTCCACAGATACGCTTCCAACCTGAATGTGGGCACGAACTGACAAATTATCACTGACGGTTGTAATTGGGATTGAAGTGGTCCCGTATTGTACCAACCCTTCGACAATGAATTCATCGCCCTCTTGTACGTTAATGGTGCTTGCATCACCCTCAGAAATTGGTGGTGTAAGATCAACCATGTCAGTCACAACTGCAACCAGAACATTGTCTAGGCGCCAGCGAAGCGCGTTTAGATTGTTGAGATTGGCCACGGTTTCAGTATCATCAACCACTGTCACGCCCGGAATATACCAGCTCTCGGTGTTGGGGGTATCCCAATCCATGGTGAATGTGATGTCCAGTCTTGAAGTGTCTTCAGTCATCGGTGTAATCGTTGCAGAATGGGGTTGGACGTGGCTGTTGTTCACGGTCGAGAGGATATCTTGACGAGGGTCGTAATTGAATTGTCCAAGAGGCGCGTAAGATTGTCCTGCAAGGTAGACGGCAACATCATCCAAAGTTTGGATACCGTTGGCGTCTTGAATTATCATAGAGAAGGTATGCGTTTGACCGGCCAATAGGTGCTCATCCCACGTATCGAGCGCGAAACCTGTGTTCAAGAGGGTTGTATCGGTATTTTGCGCAGTCTGCAATGTCGCCCA
>CATISE010000200.1 GCA_949538655.1 Marine Group II euryarchaeote MED-G33
ACGTCGATTCTGGTTTCTCTGACCACCCCGTCACCCCCGCAGGGCGGGACGGTCTCCACCTCTTCCCCACGATAGTCAAGGCTACCGGGGTGCACTTTTGAGCATCCCGCCGACCGACCCCCCGTATATGAATGGTTCGGGGAACGACCAGTGGAAGAAATGGCAGACTGCGCTCTAAATAGTGCCTTTTTTTGTAGATTTTATCGAATCCAAGAAGGCAGTATGTCAAATCGTAGGTCTTAGGCGACGTAAATTTCGCAATATAATCGCCTCAGAAGGTGTGAGTTCTCTGGCTCGCATCAACAGATCAGATGCGAGATCAAATTCACCCATGGCAATGAGTGAAACAGCCTTTCCGTTCAACGGTGCAGCATCTTGAGGCGATAGTGAAATGGTAGCATCCCAAATCCGATTCGCGACACCGTGGCGACCACATGTGGCCAAACATGTTGCCAAATTGTAAAGGATAATCGGGTTGTGTTTGTCTTGTTGTGCTGCTTGTCTTAACGCCAACACAGCCGCCTCAAAGTGAGGCTCTTCCGCTGGAGTCTCCGTCGGTGATTTTTCATGGACTTGAATTGCGAGTTGAAGCAAGGAGAGGCCGAAATCATTCAACGCTGCCGAGTCCCCTGGCAACGAATTGCAAACACTTCTGAAGTGATCAGCAGCATCTTTCCAACGACCTTCGCCAAGTGCTTCAAACGCGGAAATCGATTCGATGGCGACAGTTGTATCCCCTCCATCATCAATTGGTAAGGCCCTGGCTGGCATGAGTTCCGGTTCGCCATCGGAAAGCAGCTCTGGATCGAAACGGATTGTTTGTTCAGCAGGATCGACAAGTTCATCGAAATTAACCACGATTTCAGAAACCTGTAGTTCATCGCCAAAATCATGGATGACAACATCTTCTTCGACAGAATACACATGTTCGGCATCGAATTCTTCAGCATTAATTTCAAATGCGTTTTCAACGAATACTGGGGACTCGGAAAGTTGCTCTTCTTCTGCTGCAAGGGGGCGTGCTTGAAGGACGACCAATTGTGGCTCTTCCGGAGCAGATACCGTGGCTACAAGTAATGTGTCTTGGCCAGTTTCTGGCAATGCCCAAGGGTCATCCTCTGGTGCGTCTTCAACGGATGCTTCTTCAGCCAATATCTCATCTTGAGATTGATCTGGAATGTCGTCCTGACGATCCGTGACTATACCGGCCGGAGCCCCCACGCCGAATGGCAGGGAAGAGGCGATGGTACCTTTCCCTCCAACTTGAAAAGGGAGTGAGGAGGTTTCAATTGAAGTCGGTGAGCCAGGGATGCTGAGGTCCAAACCCCCCATCCCTTCCTTTGCTTCATCCAAGGCCGAGCCTCCAGGGAGAGGACCTGTAGGCCGATCGCCGCGCCCATCATCGACAGTCACGGGGGCTACGTGAGATACACGACTACCACAGGCAGGGCATTCTTCGCCTCCCCCGAAGAGTAAGCCGCATGCGTCACACTCCTGCATAACCATCTTGCAGGCGTGGTGTGATTTGATGCTGCCGACGTGAAGTGTAGCCAGATTCCATCACGAACTGTAGAGTGTTCCGTGGAAAATAATCATCGAAATTGAGGCCATTGTACAGGTAATCAGCATCACTGGGAGCCCGATTCTCATCCACTCGCCAGTTGTAATGGGTTGTGGACTTCGCTCGCTGATGGCGATGGTCACCACGTTGGCACTCGAGCCGATTGGAGTTGCATTTCCACCGAACCCTGCACCCAATGCAAGAGCCCAGAACAATGGTGCAATATCCAAGGTCGGATCCTGTGTTCCAATCGCAAGAATGACTGGAATCATTGCAGCTGTAAATGGGATGTTGTCAACAATCGCACTGGCAATCGCCGAGACCCAAATAATGACAACGGCTAACACTACATGATCAGCACCGAAATTATCGAAGATCCAATAGGCCAAGTCTTCGAGATATCCGACGTTATCCATCGCTCCGACAAGAATGAACAATGCAGCGAAGAACATCAATGCTGCCCATTCGACTTTCTCACTAACAGTATGCATCAGCCCATGGCGCATTTCAGTGTCTTCAGGCCGGGCAGCAATCAGTGCAATGCCTGCACCCGCCAAAGCCAGAGCATGAATGTGTATTCCGAGGTGAAGTAATTCAGTCAGGGTAAACATTGCAATCGTAATCGACAAGACAATTGAGGTCATGATGAGTAAGTTTCGATCTTCGATCGCATCCCATTCATCTTGTTCCATCAAGGATTCCACATGGGATGGGACTGTTTCAGTCCAATCACGATAGTACCAGCGCATGTAGCCTAGGGTTGCCGCCCAGGCAAGGAAGCTGATGAAGCCCAATCTCCAGAGGAATCCGATAAACCCGAATAGACCTGCAATTTCCGGGATACCCGCAGCTGTGCTTGCAATCATCACATTGGGGGGGTCACCGACCATCGATGCGACACCACCTGTATTGGATAGAATTGCTTCAGCAATGAGCAAGGGGATTGGATTAATCTCCAAACGATTGCAAATTTTTAGCGTGACCGGGGCGATGATGATTACAGCTGTAACGTTGTCAATGACCAGGGAAAGTAGTGGAGTTAGAGTCCCCAAGAACACGAGTAGTTTCCAAGGATCACCTTCAGACATTTTAGCGGCTTTGACCGCGACGAATTCAAAGAACCCTGAAATCTCTAAGAGTGCGGCAAAAATCATCATACCCAGCAACAAACCAATGACGTCGAAATGAATCCAACTCAACATCAAGGACTCAAGGGAATCATGGCAAACTTCGCCACCTGAGCCAAGGAATTTTGCAATGAAGTGGCCAACCTTAGCCTCACCCGCATCTGCGACGGTATGACACTGGTGGAATACATTCATTGTGATACCAAGAAATAGGATACAAACACAGCCAAACCAAGCCGCAATTGTCCGATGAATCTTTTCAGAAAGTATAAGCCCAAATGCGGAAAGGAATACCAACATTACCCAAAATCTGGGTTCGCTAACCATGGCCGAAATCGCACTCATAGTTCGGCGAATTCTGATTGGTTCTTCAACATGCCCGTCTGAAAGTGACCGGGCAACCCTGAAATCAGATTATTCTTCTTCGGACACTTTCACAGGCGTTCCAACAA
This sequence comes from Marine Group II euryarchaeote MED-G33, assembly GCA_949538655.1. Taxonomy (GTDB): domain Archaea; phylum Thermoplasmatota; class Poseidoniia; order Poseidoniales; family Thalassarchaeaceae; genus MGIIb-P. The sequence continues at coordinate 3,141 of CATISE010000200.1, forward strand.
TTGATTCAGTCGATTCAGGGATCAACGTCTCCGTCAGTTCTTCCTCAACAATGGA
>CATISE010000201.1 GCA_949538655.1 Marine Group II euryarchaeote MED-G33
CCCGAAAAACGACAGCAACCCCATGACAAAACCTCGATGATGTCCTCTGCCCCCCGTAGGGGGGCAGGGGGGTTATCATAGTATCATACGATGGTTGCGCCTGCATCCACGCTGTTGTAGTGGAGTTGGGCGTAAGTTTCGCCACCACCATCGATGATTACGCGGAGTTCTTGCTCGTCACCGACACTCGGTTGGCAAAGGTTTCCTGCGCTACCATCAACGTTGATTGCGACCAAGAATGTTTGGCCCGCATCGACTGAAGCCGAGGTTGCTGTCATTAGAGTTGCAGCGTCCAATTCAGTGGCGGCTGTGAAGTCACCCTCGTTTACTTCTGCTGCTGCTCCGCCATCACAAACGATGAACCATGACATCGAAGAAAGAAGTGTTGTGTCCGATCCTGCACTGAGTTGCACCATTAGTGTAATCTCGTCAGCTTGTGTTGCAACGTTTACGTCTTCGGCACTCACATACGCAGCGACCAGGGTGATTTTACCACTGATTTCATCTCGCGTGTCATCACCAGTTGCTTCAGCTCTTTGTTGAAGTTCTTCAGCTGTTTTGATGATAATTGTTGATGCTACTGCAGCGACCAAAATCAATGCGATGAAGATAATCATCGCACCGATGCCGATGGCGCCACTCTCGTTCTCGTTCAGGTAGGGATTCTTCCGGTGCATTTGTTCACGTTCCTGTAGTTTATTTTTAGCCAAGAAGGTATTTTATTCTACTCTATGATAATACTCGGGGACCCATGGGTTATTTGGCCAAATCAAGGTTAATTTCGACGAATTCAACCTGATTTGGTTCTAGCGTTCGAATGAATGGCCAAGAGTTTGTTTTCCATCCAGGAGGAATCCAAGGTGTCACCAAAACTTCAGTCATGGTTTCCCCTGTTTTATTCTCAACCCTGCAATTGATCGTGAGGCCTTCTTGAGTCAGGTTGTAACCGGTCTGAATTGACAATTTTTCTTGAAGGCTTCCTGGTGCCCCCACTTCCCTAATGGCTGCCATTGCTGAAGGGGTGATGTTGAAGATCAGGTCACAGGATTGGCCGGGGTCGAGAGCCATGATGGACTGAGATGGTGGAGACGAGCGCCAATTTGGAGGTACTGGTGCCTTGACATTAAACCCGGGGAGGAGGCCTGGGCTTGTGTTTTCAACTCTGACCAAAAGTTGCCCACCTTCGGATCCTGCTTCCCACCGCGCTTCGACGCCCATCCAAAATTCATAGAAAATGAAGGGATTCAATGCAGCACTATTGACGAGTAGGTGTTCGACCAATCTCTCCAATTGGAGTGATGCTTCATCGAATGCACCTCGAAGTATGAGGGTCTCCGCTGTTTTCATTGTCAACAGCACATCGACCAGTTCCGTTTCAGTCGTCGATCGTTCCCGAATAATTGTATGCAGCATCCCAATCGAGCGGTGCATTCGCCCAACTTGAGTCTTGAGTTCGTCTATATCTTGTCGAGCTTGTCGGATGCTGCGTTTGGCATCTCGGGAATGTTTGTCTGTCACCGATTCCTGAATCAAACGAATGTGTTCGTCAAGAATCAAATTCAGTCTGGTTACTTGTGCCCGATAATTACTCTTGGTTGAGATTGTAGTAATTTCAGACATCTGCATCTACCTCCACGCTTACGTCGTGTGCCTCTCCCCATCTCTGCCCGATGGTGATTCTCCGCAAATCTGCGGATGGATTGCCCAATTGGACTAGCAGTTCTTGAGACTCTATTTCCATGGCCGCTAACTGATCAAAAATCATGAGCCAAATGTTTCGAGTGCGGAGTGTCATGTAGGTGACTACGAGTGCCCCTGATACCACATAGAGAATGATTGAGCCGATGTTGGCTAAAGCCCATGAGATGTCATTTGGCATGATGATGGCGACTAGGATGAAGCCCAAGGGTGCAAAGGCCAATTTGGCAGCGAGTTGTTTGAGGACTCGGTCCATTTCTTGTTCATGGTCTTCAAAGATTGATTCTGAGCCGCGCTGCATATTTTGTCGATCGGAAAGAATTGCAGGAATCTCGAACGCAGATGTTCGTGATGTGATGAAAGCGACCCACAATAATGCGGTTGCGGCGAGTGAGAAATTGACGTATGAACCAAGATTGTATTGGGTAGCGATGCCCAATAAGGCTGTTCCTGAATACGCACACAACATGAGTGAGCGTTCGTCCTCGGATGCGCGGCGCAATAGCCGACTCGAAACGATGACTAAGGAGAATGTGATTGGGATTAACACGAGTAGGGGTAGCGACCATGATTCAATTGACATCGACTGGGTTTTGATGTCGTTTGATTCGTCGTCACCAGCCATATCGGGGGCTTCTATTGTGACTGTGCACGGAACCACTTCATCGGAACTCCACCAATTCAATGCATTTGACTGGATTTGCCATTCCAGTTGACGTGTTTCAAATGGTTGCATACCGATGAGAGGTTGTGTTGCTTCACCATCGATTGTGATTCCAGTGGTGCACTCTAATGTAGCCACCACGCCGAGGGCAGTTCCTGCATTGCCTGCGTTTTGGATGTTGGCGTACACTGTTCCCGACATTGATTCCACGATACTTGAATCTCCATCAATTGTAATCGAAATGATAGCTGGATCGGCCCAAGCATCGACTCGTAAATCGAGTGTGAGTTCAGTGGTTGTGAGTTCTCCAGGATGTGTTAGGTTGAATTTCAAAGTATATCCATCACCGGGGGGGATGTTGGCTGAAGGTGGGAGGTTTGCCCGAATAGTCATTGTTTGCTGCTGTAGTGGCGCTACAGAGTTTAGTGTGAAGGGGCCGTTGTCGAAGAGTGGAACGAAACCATTGCCATAGTCAATTTCGAGGTCCCATGCTAGATCCCCGGGGTACAATGATTCGTTGATGTAACGAGATTCGTTTACCAACTCCAACTCATATTCGATCGGGCTGGAGTCGGCAGTTTGTCCGACCCCTTGAACATGCATCCAATCGATTTCGATGTCATGTGTTGATTCGCCACCTGAGAGGTCGACTGGTTCGTCAATGTGCATTCGACTGATTCGGAGGACGGTTGCAAGGAGGGCATCGCCCGAATGATTGTCTTGTGGTGAAAATGTCAGACGTAGGTCGGATTGTTCCAGATTGTAATGATCTGATGCGATGCCTTGAACGCTGAAGGATACTGTGCGCACTTCTCCACTATCGAGTGTTAGGTTTGTGGCATCACAAGCAGATACGTCCCATCGATTTGGATTGTCTACTTCGCAGTCTAAATCGAGGATTACATCTTGGTTCCCATCGTTTGAAATTTCAATATCGAATGTCCTTTCTTCACCTGGTAACAGTTCCACTATGTCTGGGAAATCGTCCGATGATAGAACAAAGACGGGTTCCACATTGAATTGGATTGAAGACATTCCCACTTGAATCGAATCGGTAACGTTGTTTGCCAACATGAATAGATTGTGGATTGAGCCCGGTTCTAATCCTGCATCTGTTGACATTGGTGGGATTGTAACATCGATAATCAGAGGTAAAATTTCGATGCCTTCACCATCAATTGTCATGTTCAATGGTGTGACTGATGATTGCCATCCTTCCGGAGGAATTGTTGTAAAATTGATGAATTCTTCGAGATTGCCTGCATTGGTGACATTGACAGGGATGCTGAGAGACATCCCGGGGACGACAGAATATTCGGTGGCATGTTCGAATTCAATTTGGTGATTGGGAATCATTTCGACATATACATCGATTCGATCGAGTTCTACCCCGTTGTGATACATTACCGCTTGCGCACTGTGGTTTTCATCGGCACGTGCAAATTGGTCAGCAGTGACTTCAATTTGAACGATACTGACCTCACCTGGCTCGATTGCAATTTGGGGACTCGAGATTAGTGTCAGATTGATGTCTTCAAGAGTTTCCTCAATTTCAATTGTAAATGTCTGCAAGGAATTGCCTGTATTATTAGCCTCTAATGCAATGGATGAGTTTCCATTGACAGGAATGACCGCTACTGCATATTCAGGAGATAGGGATGCACCGATTACCTCTTCC
>CATISE010000202.1 GCA_949538655.1 Marine Group II euryarchaeote MED-G33
ATTTCGGACAACCAAGCCTTGAACGTGCAAGCTTGACAAATCTGTTGACTTGATGGTGAACCACATTCATCACATTCTGTTGCCCGCCCAGATTTCCATGATGCCGGGGGATTTTCTGAGGTTGACCAGAGTTCACGAATTGCATCCATTGAATGTACAAGGCCATGCATGGTTCCTGGATTGGCAGCTTCCATTTCAGCGAGATAGGCTCGATGTTTCTGCCGAAGAGCACCAGGGGCATGAGGGCAATCATCATGGTGAATGGGCAGCCCTGCACCGATTGCATAAGCATGGATTTCACGTTCGGGAACCCATCTTAGTGGGACAATCCGAGGTGGTAAGCCATCGATTGGCATCGAAGTATGTGGGGCTAAACGAATGATTCTCTCCATTTCTCCCTTGCCTAAATTCATCAGGACTGATTGCGCAGTATCATCGAGATTGTGCCCAAGCGCCATCCATCTCGCTCCAACTCGTTCTGCAAGCGCATTGAGTCCTTGTCTACGAAACACTCCACAATAAGAGCATGGTTTCATGCCTTTTGCTGCTTTGTGATTTCCAGCCATCAAAGGCATGGATTTCACTACTTGATCCATACGCTGATATCCTAAATCTGGATATGCAATCGTTTCAAATCGTAAATCGTGGGATTCTGCAAGTTCCTTTGCACATTCCATCGAGGGTGATCGGTACCCGTCGATACCTTCGTCCACACATCCGCAAACCAATTCGATGTCGCGCCGTGAACCGACTATTCTCACCAACATGTCTAGCAATACAGCAGAATCCTTCCCTCCAGAAATACACACCAAAATAACAGATGGGTTACCATTCTCATCACGTGCATCTGATGGTAGATTCAATTGGGCCCGCAACGTCTTCGAAACACGCTTTCGGATGGATTTCGCCAGGTGTGATTGGCAAAGATGCTGGCCACTGTAGATCTGGTGAATGACTGCAGGATTGCTACATCGACTGCAAGACTGCACACTCAGTGATACTGACACGGGACGGGGAAGGGGTCAGTCTCTTCAAATCAACCCCTTAAATTAAATAAATTATTCAATTGAAAATTAATTTTTTCAATTGAAAATTATGATATCTTGAAATATCTGGAAACCAGGATTATTCACTGCTGAAATTCCTCATAAAATCCCTAAAAAACAACCAATATCGCTATTTTCCAGTTGGCGAATCAATTTCACTCGCCAAACGGCCCCCTTAGGGGCCGGTATGGGGCAAGTTCTTGAAGTCGGATTCTGCCTCGATGACTTTTGAGGATAACCATGTTGACTCGTTTACTCACAAATCTCGATCAAATCGAGGCTTGCCTACTTTCGGGTAAAGGAGAGCTGATGGGTGGCGAAGGGAAAGGAAACATCACACTTTTCCACCGTGCTATGAAAATGGCAACGACTCTGAAAATTGGCCGTGTTGAAGAGATGTGGTTTGAAGGTGAGGCAACGTTGGTGACTACCGCGATTCGAGGCGGTTCCAGTCTTTGGCTCAGCAGTGATGTATTGCCTGTTGGCCGATTGAGTCACGAGGCTCGGACGCTAAGGCCTGTTATCGAAGATCTACTTGAGGTGTGAAAATGTTTAATCTACCCCCTGGAAATGCTGTTGATTCTGAAACTGATTTGAGCGTAGGGCAAAACCAAATGCCGTTTGAGACCGGAGTAATATCACATTACAAACCTCGAGCTAAAACAGCATGCGCCCATCGATTGGTGCATGGTGGGCGTGTGGTTGGATGGTTGTCTGAATCAGAAGCGAAGCAAACATTCGTAACTGGCGATGCCGCGAAAGCGCGCTTGCTTGAGTTATCCGACGCCAATGACCTCAATTCTCGTGGTGCCACTTGGACCATGATCCAATTCACACAAGTTGCTCGACGAATTCCTGAGGCGTTTTCCGACCCTTCAGACGTTGCTTCATTGCTCGCCCAAGGTGCAGCAGCGTTGCCGATTGAAACTGCAGACCTCGCTCTGCTTATTGATCGCCTGACGGAATCTGATGAAGTCATGGGTGCATTGGCATTTGAGGATGGGGTAGTCATCCATTCGAGTGGTGAACTTCCTTCCACACCCGAGGACCTCGCCACTCTAGCCCATGAACATCTCAGCGGCTTATCATCGAAATTTAGTCAAGGCGAATCACTTTCAGCCAATTTGAGATTGGAAGGCGGCCAATTGATGCTCACCGAAGCTGGACAAGCAGGTGTTGCGATCTGGTGCCGACATGGTTCCGATGCACATGCAACCCTTTCCAATGCAGCGAGTTTGGTCGGTACGATTGATGATGGTGAAAAAGTGGAGAACGAAGAACTTCCAGAAGGCTTCATCACCAAGGAATCGAAGTCAGGAATTGACCAATTGATATCTCATCTACGAATGGCTCACGAAGATCGCCTCACAGGGTATATTCAATCTCTTTCAGAAACCTCTGATCCGATTTCGATTATGCTGATTGACGGTGTACCTTCTGGATTACGAGAATCAACAGGTGAATCCCTTTCCGATGCAGTACATGCGATGACGACTTCGTCTAATCGATTGCATTCACATCGCCTCGAAAGGCGCTCGCGTCTAGGCCTGAGTGGTTCAACGGTTGAAGACTTCACCCTCGCACACTTTACTGATGCAATTGCAAATTGTAGAACACGTTCTGATGACCGAAAGCGTTTGTTAACCGGTCGTCTCGATGCATTATTCGGATTCGATTTGGGTCTCGAGGCAATGGAATCTGGTCGTTCTACATGGAAGATGCTTGAGAGTGGTGGTTCAATGGCCAAATTGATGCCCGTTGCCAGTTCAAAGGTCCTGACTCCAGCAGGTGGAGAAATCAAAAAGAGAATCGAACAACTTGAACATACTCAAATTTCACTAGAACGAGAGAAAGGTCGTTTAGAAAGAGAGGTTGCTGATGCTCGTGCATCGAGAGATGAAGCGAGGGACATGATGCATGATCTTGAATCAGCGTTGAGTGAAGCTCGTGATGAGAGAAGTGGCCTACATCGTGAGTTGGATGATTTGTCCGCCAAGGTGCGGGCAGCAGACGCTGAAACAGATGAAGCGACATCACTCTCCAATCGCCTATCCAAACGAGTCTCGGAATTGGAACATATGATTGAAAAGCGTGCAGAGGAGCTTGCGAGTGCATTGGGTGAATTTGATTCACGAGAGGCACTTCTAACAGATTTGCGTGATTTGTCAACGCAAGAGGCGACCACCAAATCTGAATTGAGTGCGGCCGAGGTTCGCCTCGATGAGGTTCGCAAGTCATTGGATCATGATGAACGATTACAACGAGTCTTGACCGAGCAAGTCAATGCACAACGCGACCGCCACCGAACAGGCCAAGGCGAACTTGACGAAGTCGAACGGAGAATTGAGAGTCAGCGTGCCGAACTGGTCGAGCTTGAAGCAGAAGCCCACGCACATCGGCGCCTCATGGAAGAAGAGCGAGGACGCATTCTTGATTCCGAACGGAAATCCACAATCATGCAATCCGAATTGCGTGAAATGATGGAAGAACGTCGTCTTCTTCTCCGTGAACTTGGAGATCTCGATGCTCGAAAGGCTCAATCGGAAACAGAATTGAGAATGTTACTCGAACAGGCAGAAGACATTCAAGAGGCGCATGAAATGGCGCTACTGGATCTGCAGGAAGCAGATCGAATTCGTGCACGTTTGGCAGAGGAACCACTTGCCCAGGCACTCTTAGGGGATGAGCGAGGGCTCTCTAGTCTTGAACCAGTTCTTGACCGCATGGCAAACGCTCGAAGTCGTGGCTACAGTATCGTACTACTCGACCGAGCGGTTGAGCGTGCCCTTGCCATCATTCAACACAGTGTGGATGAAGTTGCAAAAACACCCCGTCATTTGCTTTCTCTTGAAGTCATGGATTTACTTGAGAGACAAGCACCTGAAACCGCCTCAACGGTTCGCGGCTTGACACGATGGTCCGTACAGTCTCGTCTTGAACATCAACTCGCTGAAACAGTACAACATGTTGTAATCGATCTCGAAGGATTGTTGGAAGAGTATGAACGGTCCGTGACAATGCTCGCACAAATGCAAGAAGTTCTCCATGGCCTTGTTGACTTGGGTCTTCCTGCTGAAGATATCAAACCACTCGAACGTTTCAGTCACATGCCCGAGGCATTGCCATACATCTCAGTCGAGGCCCGTCGCCTCATCCAGCGTTCGCTAGATGAGATCTACCTAGATGCTGACCGACGAACAGCAGGTGATGCAGTCGGTTTGGCTGAAACGGTTGAGGTTCTTGAGTCTCTATTGCGCCGGCTAGATGTTGCTGGCTTGACCGGTGAAGAGCCAACTGGGTCACTATGGACATTCCAACGTAATGGAAGCCTCCCCTTCGAGGTCGATGGATTGGCTCGTCATGAAAGACCCGAAATTAATACTGAGGCCGTGCGACATATGAATCCGGTTGAAGAGGTAACTGAGGTCACAACCACTCCCTCCAATGTAATCATCGCCCCCAGTGCACCGGCAGCAGCTCCGACACCAGAAGCCAGTGCTGCTCCAGTATCCAATTCAACTTGGCAACCAATTGAAGCCGCTGCAGAAACTGATGGGGTGGACATTTCGACCAGAATTTCAGCAGGATTGACTCCTGCAGATGTTGCTGGTAATTCTGATGAGGCGGAATTGATGGCCAATATCGACGTTGCTCTTTCTGAGGTCGACTCTGCTGCGGGTATCAGAG
>CATISE010000203.1 GCA_949538655.1 Marine Group II euryarchaeote MED-G33
CGAAGTGTTTGATTGGGCACTAATTGTACCTGAAAGAATGGCTTCCTCTTGTTTACCAGCCTTTGCTGGACACGTTGTAAGACAATTGCATTCACAAGCTCGAGAGGTTCTAGACAACTCAATCGATGATGAAGCAGACATTGATTTAGAAGAGGTTGAAATTCGAATGTTAAGACGCCTTGGAAACCTCAACGAACTTATTGATGCAGCAGAGGCTCTAGGTGAAATCGATTCAAAATATGATGCATTTCAATCGTGGATTGTCGAAAGTCTCAACCAAGATGATGATGGAGGCATTCTTCTTTTCAGTCATTTTCATGCAACATTACAGCATCTACAACGACGCTTGACCGCCGATGGGATTCGTTGTGAGGTCATCACAGGACGAACACGAATGCAAGATCGGGATGTGATTCGTGAACGATTTAGAAATGGAGAATTCGAAGTATTGCTTTCAAGTGAGGTCGGTAGTGAAGGGCTAGACCAACAACACTGCCATCGATTGGTCAATTACGATTTGCCTTGGAATCCAATGCGAATAGAACAAAGAATTGGACGGCTGGACCGATTTGGTCAAACTGCAGATGAAATTCAAATTCTAAATCTAGCAGTAGAAGGAACGATCGATGCTGCGATTTTGCACCGACTCTATCATCGAATTCGTCTTTTCGAAGATGCGCTTGGAATGCTCGATCCATTACTGGGTGAAGCGATGCGAATGGTTGCAAGAACAGAATTGGATCGACCGGTTGGTTTGCGAATGATTGCGGCTGAAGATGTGCCTAATGATGACAATGATGCTGTGCTAACCTTACTCGATAAACGGGAGATGTGGCTTGATGAACGTTCAACAGATGAACGAGAATGGGTGGGCCCAGACCCAGGTATTTCAGCACTCAGAAATTCAGTTGAACGACATCAGCTTGGAGTCAGTTCACAACAATTGCAAGATTGGTTGACACACCACTTGGGAGATGGGGGGCAACTATACCCCACACGAGATCGAGGGGTCTGGATGCTCGGGTTGGAACGGAATATTGTGGAAGAATTGGCAGAGCGAGCAATCGATTCCAATCGAATTGACCAAGATACTGTTGGATGGAAAGAAATCATCACGACTGCTGTAAGTGGTTCAGGTCCTTACTGGTTCCATGTTGTTTTTGAACGAGAATTCGCACGAGAACATCCTCAACATATCTTCATCACACCATATCACCCACTCACTAGGTTAATGATGGATTTAACTCAGAGTGGAGCGCTCTTCTTGCGTGCGAAAGCACAGACCACAACACCCCCAGATGCAGCATGGTGTGTTTGCATTGATTGGACGGTGGAGAGTCTAACACAAACCACTGTTAGACGCTGGCTTTACCTTGATTCAAGTGGAACGCCTGTCATGGACCATGGTACTGAACCTCTAGGCTTGTTGCATTCAGGTGAAGTGGTTGGTAACTTCGATTTACGAGGATTCTTGGCTCCGATTGAAGAAGCACTTTTGGAAAGTGAACAACTTCGACTTTTACCGCTACTTGGTGAACTTCGGGAGAATGCCGAACATGCTTGGCATCAAAGAATTCTTCGAGAAATGGGTCAATTGGCTGATGCTGATTGGAGTGCACGAGCAGAGGGGCGGTTGCCCGATCCTCGTTGGGTACGAATGAAGAATAGTCTCATCACTAAATTGCAAGACGAACTCGCTAGACGTCTTGCTGATCTAGATCATATTCGAGATAATTTAGAGGGTTGCTTGAGCCTACGTGTGGCGATTCAAATCGAATAATCACTCTTATTCGGCACCTTCTATATCCACCGAATCGATGTAAGGCAGCAATTTTTCAGCATGAGGTCCTAATCCTTCGATTGTACGACCTTCGGGTTTCATCGAACGAACCAATTCCATTCGGGTCTCATAATCGATTTTCATCCCAAATGCTTCCAACCTTTCACCAATTTTTCGCTGTAATTGTCCACCAGTCCGGTCCCAATCCATCAGTAGAATAACCGATGGGCCCTGATCGACTTTGTTTAGCAACCCATATTTCTCAAAGATATACGTGACAAATCGAGATTGGTCCCATCCTCGATTGACTTGTTCAATCGGTCCATTGAACCCCATTAATTCGAGGGCGAGGCGATCATTCCTACCCTCTACGATTATTGGGCAATTGCATCCTCCTTTCTTGGTCGGACGATTGCGAATGCGAGCTTCGCCCAAAGCACGACCTGCGGTCGTATATCTGGCATCACGATTTTTCGGCAAGAAAAGCCTCCAATATTGGTTCGATCTCGGAAAGATTAGTTTGACACAAACGTACTGATTTTTGTCTAGAGCGATGTCCAGAAATTATCTCGATATTTTCTGGGGAAATAGAGAATTTTTCAGCAAGCAATGCAGTGACATTTTCATTGGCTTCTCCTTTCACTGGAGGGGTTCGGATTGCAACTTGCAAACGACCACGCCAAACGTCGATACCTTCCACTCGATTTCTCTTAGAAGCTGGTTTCACGGTGACGGCTAAAATCACAGAACTCGCTTCTTCGAGAAGGAGTCCCTCGGGCCAAGGTCCCATCATGAATCGGCCAATGGGGCTGATTCTTGATTTATTCGGAAGGGTTTAGATTTCAATCGGTTTTACTGACCCCCCTACGGGGGGGCAGAGAACTCTCATATAGCGTCCTCACGCCGGCCCGGTTGAGGCTAATCTATGCGAGCAGGTGGCGAGATATTTTGGTACCTATTCGATATATGGAATATCTGGGCGGCTATCGTTTGCTTAATCGTCGCAGTTTGGTTGTTCCATCACTCTCTAAAATACCGCTCAACAGATGGTAGTGATAACAACATTGACGATTTCAAACCTGGTGTTTTCCCAAGGGAAAATGATGACCTCAAAATGGAATTGACTTGGACTATTGTGCCTTTCATTCTTATTGTCTATCTTACCTATATCGCTTGGGGGCCCATTGATGATATGTGGTCGGCAGACCCTGATGCTCACGAAATTAGTGTTACTGGGAATCAGTGGTATTGGGATTTTGATTGTGATCCATTCCGGGGTACTGAAAATGCGCCAGAATCTTATCTTCCAATGGAAAATCGTTCCTCAGCAGTGTTTTACGATGAAAATGGAATTTTGATTTGTGAAATCACTACCATAGAAGTTGAAGGGCAAATCAAACCCATGTTGCGTGTAAAGGCCGAACAATCCTACGGATTCCTCCTCACATCGAATGATGTCACCCATGCTCCGTTCTTCCTCGATTGGGGAATCAAGGAAGATGCCCAACCAGGTATGCAAACAAGATTGTATCACACTCCTAGTATGGATGAGGTTGGATCGTCCCTGCTTATGTGTACAGAATACTGTGGTAAAGACCACGGTTACATGACCGCTGTTGTTGAGGTCTTTGTGTAAGGTGATATGATGATTGGTTCAATGAATAAATCACGCACCCTCGGAATTCTCGCCATCCTGCTGTTGGCAGTTGCTATCGCACCAAGTGCCCAATCATACCCAACAGGGATTTCTGGTGCGCAAGACGGTGGGTGTTCCTGTCACGGGCAAACCCCCAGTACCGAAGTTGTAGCCAGCCTAGAGGGGCTTCCTAGCGAACTTGAGGCTGGAGCAACCTACACACTCAACATCACATTCACTGGTGGCCCATCATACAATGATAATGCAAATCCTGCCGCACTCGGTGGATTCCACCTTTGGGTGAGTGATGGTGTTCTAGCACCGGTTGACGAAATGGTTCAACTAAACAGTGATGGGAGTGTTACCCACACTGGAACAGATAAGGCAGACACTGGAATGGGCAATGACCAACGCAACTGGACTGTTGAGTGGACTGCCCCTATGGATGGTGGAGCCAAATTTATCCTCCATGTGAATTCAGTCAATGGTGACCAGACAAACGGCGGCGACATGTGGGGTAAACTCACAGCCGACGTTGGGCCGCAACCAGCTGAACAGGCCAGTGGACTCACAGTTCTCGCAAGTGCAATCCTACTGATGGTAGTCATCACACTCAGTTGTATCCTTTGGGTATTCTACCGGCAAGACCCTGGCGCCTTTGCTTGGGAACGGTTCTGGCCATGGTTTAGTGATTACATCACCAGTACTGATCACAAAAAGGTCGGGACGCTGTACATGGTCAACGGACTTTTCTTCTTGGGTGTAGGCGGATTATTCGCGCTCATCTTCCGAGTGCAATTGGCTGTACCAGGGAATGATTTCCTCACCCAAGATGAATACAACCAGTTCTTCACAATGCACGGCACAACGATGATTTTCTTGGCTGCTATGCCAATGATTGCTGGATTTGCAAACTGGATTGTGCCTTTGCAAATCGGTGCTCAGGATTTGGCCCTACCACGTTTGAATGCACTGGCATTCTGGCTCAACCCCGCTGCAGCACTCCTCCTCTTCTCTGGAATTTTCAGTGGACAGGGTGCCGATACAGGTTGGACTGGTTATGCACCATACATTGTATCACATACAGCTCATTCGGGTGCGACGTTATGGGTGGCTGGCCAAATTCTGATTGTCGCATCGTCGACCGTTTCTGGTATCAACTTCATGACTACGTTCTGTACGATGCGAGCCCCGGGTATGGGCTGGATGCACATGCCACTGTTCTCATGGTCAATGTTAATTGCAACATTGATGCTATTCATCTCAATCCCTGCATTCGGAATTGGCCTGATTCAAGTCTTACTAGATCGAACGATAGGGACGGTGTTCTATGAGGTGGCCGCGGGAGGTGACCCCCTACTCTGGAGTCACCTATTCTGGTACTTCGGACACCCGGAAGTGTACGTGGTTGTGCTACCTGCCTTCGGTGTGATTTCTGAAGTATTGTCCACCAGTGCACGGCGTACCATCTTTGGATACAAGTCAATGGTCTTCGCACTCGCAGGTATTGGAATCGTTGGGTTCATTGTTTATGGGCACCACATGTTCACATCCGGAATGAGTCCAGTATTGCGCTTCGTAACAATGTTGACTACCATGTTGGTTGCGGTTCCAACCGGTATCAAGATCTTCAACTGGTTGCAAACGATGCACGGTGGCAGTCTTGTCTACAGAACACATACTCTGTGGGCTCTCGGATTTTTAGTTACCTTTACCCTTGGTGGGATTTCAGGAATGTACTTCCCGGCTGTGGCCATGGATTTGCACCTTCACGAAACTTACTTCGTCGTTGCACACTTCCACTACGTATTCGTGGGTGGAATCATTTTCGGACTTTATTCTGGAATCTACTATTGGTTCCCCAAGGCTACCGGACGAATGATGAACGAGAAGGTTGGAATCCTCCATTTTATGACTGGATTTATCTCTTACAATCTGATTTTCTGGCCCATGCACAGACTTGGAATCCAAGGTCAGGCACGTAGGCAACACACTTACTTCATCACCACAGATGAGTACTTTGCACTACCTCCTGAAGCTGCAGATTGGAATATGCTGATTACTATCGCTGCATTCATGTTCTTTGCCAGTAACCTGATTTTGGTCTACAATATGATTAGTAGCGGACTTCGAGGGCAGAAGGCACCAAGTGATCCTTGGGGCGGATGGTCGATGGAGTGGTTGGTCTCTAGCCCACCCCCTACCCCATCCCATGACCCAAGCAACCTGCCTGTGTTAGAATTCGCTGAAATCCACGGAGATAGTGAACCCGGGTTCTTTGGTAAGATGATTCAATGGATGATGATTCCTGAAGATGGTGAAGATGGAGGTGAAGAAGAATGAGTTACGGAGGACACGATGACCACCACCACGACCACCAGCACAGCCATTGGGGCCCACACGATTGGGATCATGGCCACGGTGGTGCACCTCACAATTCATGGGCTCCAATTATGATCGCCTTTGGTTCTAGCTTGTTCCTACTCGGATTTACCAAGGTGTTCACACAAACCTGGGATGATGAGGCTGATCTCTGGACCTATGCGATCCACTCATCACAAATTGGCCTCCTCATTGCTGGATTGGCCATCTTCTCTGCAGGAATTACAGTATTCTGGAGGCAAGATTGGAGCCACAGTGGTTCATTCGAACCGAAAGCTGTTGGCACACCTTTCCGAACGATCGATATTCGTAAGGTTGCAATCTGGATGTTCTTGATGTCTGAAATGATGGTCTTTAGCAGTCTCTTCAGTACCTACATTCGATACAGGACTGGCTTTGACAATTGTGTATCTCTATTCGAAAGCAGCATTGAGCCCGGATCAACCGTCGTGCTTGAGGCTGGTCAGCAGTGCTGGCTTCCTGCTTCCTACTTCATTGCAGAAGGTGGATATCACCAAGCGAATGCACATGCTGCTTTGGGCTTCATGCCTGATACACTCATTCCAGGTGCAATCAACACATTCGCACTGATTGTCTCATCATACACAATTGTTCTCGCACTAAAAACAGCAAAGGACACTACTCTAAGTGATGCAGAACGAAACAGTAAGGTTGGAAAGTATCTCTCAATCACTCTATTCCTAGCAACACTCTTCTTGACATTCAAGTTGATTGAGTGGTTCGTTGGATTTGAGATTGGAGACAAAGGCGATTGGTATCACTTCTATGCCCCATCATTGAGTGCTGATCATTTTACTATACACGAATCTGAGTATACCTATTGCCATCTTTATGATGAAGCTGCTCACGCTTGTACACCTGGAAATGAGGCGATTTTCGACATACGTATGTCTGCATCTACATTCTATGTGACCACAGGTACACACGGTGTTCACGTATTCGGTGGAATGGTTGCATTGGCCTACATGGTTCTGAAGGCGTTCCGTGGTGGATACACACCCCAGAATGCTGTCAGTATCGAATATTTCGGCCTCTATTGGCACTTTGTGGACTTGGTTTGGGTGTTGGTCTTCCCCGCATTCTATCTGTATTAAGGAGGCATCAAAATGGGTGAACATGGACATCATACAATTCTGGGATTCGACCGATATGCATTCAACTTCTGGGTGTTGATGATATTCACAGCCATCGAAGTGGTCGCTGTTGCGCTCACGTTCTCAATGAAAGGAACTGTCAGTATGAATACAGTTGTGTTTATTCTCGTCGCTGTTGGAATCGTCAAAGGAGTAGGGATCGCTGCAATTTTCATGCATCTACAAGGTGATCCTGACAGTCGAGTTCTCACCGCAACCGCATTGTTCCCAGTGTTTTTCATTGTCGTCATGGTGTTGTTCATCGGCTTGACACACCCGGATGCTGCAGATACTTTGCCAGCATGGTGTCGCCCTGGATACTACAATTGATGAAGGTCAACACACATATCCGAGCAGTGTCTCGGACCCTCTGTTGCGGACGTCGCATAGCCTGGTATCGCGCCGGATTTGAAATCCGGTGGTATTCGCCGCGGGAGTTCAAATCTCTCCGTCCGCGCCAACTCCAAACACCTCTGAACAGTATTCTCAAATACTGTATTTAGATGGCACGGATATGCGTATACTACCTGCCGTTCTGTCATCGATTTTGCTCATGTCGGCTTTATCCGGTTGTATTGGTGGTAGTGATGAACACGAATACGAGTTTAATGGAATCGAATATGATCCAGCATCACCCGCTCCAAACTTTACCCTCACTGATCAAAATGGCAATGATGTTTCTCTATCGGATTTTGAAGGAAAAGTCGTCGTTTTGGCTTTCATTTACACCGCTTGCCCTGATGTCTGTCTAACGATTGAAGCAAGTCTACACAATGTCAATGTTGAGATGGGAGATGAAGAGGATTTGGTCATTCTCTCGATGACCATCGACCCTGTTCGAGATACACCTGAGCATTTGCTTGAATGGACCACTCTACGAGGCTACGATTGGGTCCACCTCACCAGCGATGATCACAGCCACCTATCAGAAGTTTGGACGAGTTACAATTTGTTTGTCGATGAAGACCATATCAATTCTGATCATTCAGACCATGGTGATCATGATGATCACTCGGGACATTCCGGCCATTCAGACATGTTGCATCAGGTCTCAGTCCTCTACCCAGACAACACAACTGCATTGCTGGATGGTGACCATGATATGTTGCCCGATGATAATGCGACAGGATGGAACCTAACCAATACAACAATGTCAATGAACGATATTTCCCTGAATTATTCAGTGCACGAAGAGTATGGGCACAGCATTACTGGAATCAATGGAGTCGATTCTCCTGATGATTGGTCATGGTGGTGGAGTTTGTACACATGGAATTCCACTGGTGAGAGTTGGGAAGAGAGTGCAGTTGGAATTGATGAAGTGATGATCATGCAAGATACAGATCATGTCGCATGGGCCGCATCAAATGCAAACCTTTCGTACTTACCAACACCGGGTAGTGATATGGTTTGTTACAACATGGGGACACATACGGTAACCAACCACACACAACAAATCAACTGTGAGAATGCTGGCTATATGTGGACTGAGAATCTGCAGTCATCCGATCATGACTCACATGATGGACATGGTGATATGGATGAAGATGAAATGTATGAGGTCGGCCACAATACGATGACTTACGTTATCGACAAGGATGGTAAAAAGCGACTGATATTCACAGGAACGGATTGGTCAACAGAACAATTCATGGAAGATTTGGTTCATCTATTGCACCACGACTCGGGTGCAGATACTGCCGAGGGCCATAGTGGGCACAATCATTGATGGTAAAACGCACCCTACGGGTGCGAACAGTCTTCAATGGGGAGCGCCCTCAGCGATGCGTGCGACGTCTCGTTCCGCTTCTCGTTCTTCTCTTTCTGATGCCGTCCCTTTCAGGCTGTATCGGGGGACCAAGTGTATCTTGGGGTTCATCAAACGGTGAATATAGCACCAGTATGGATTCTGGTAGTAGCACGGATATTGGAACACAATCGATTTCCGTGACCAACAAGTTGGCTAGCAGTTCATCGAGACATCTCGTTGATGATTCAATCGAACTGAATGGTTGTGAAAACTCGACCGTGACTATTTCTGGTTGGCTGGTTCAAACAAAGGTGTTCGATGAACCCCAAACAACTACGCACGCGATCACATCTTGGATGATTTATGCAATGCCGTATGAACTGGCCCAGGATGTAGAACCCGGGTCAATCTTTGTGAGTATTGTCAACGCGGAGGATGACTGGCCATCCCCCACTCAAGCCGAAGGGATTCCGTTGGTCGATGGGATTCTAAGCGATGGTAAAGCCAGTGATTTCCCCACCAGGAAATGGACTCTTTTGGCCATCATTCCTGCAAATGAGAATGTGTTTGAGGCGACCTTGCAGATGGATACCAATCAGGCTGTTCAACTAAATGGGTATCTTCGACAAGGTGAATCGATCAATGACGACCAGATGACCGATTGCAGGGTTGACGCAGCAAGCAAAGGGTGGACTGGCCACTTTGTAGTGACATCAATGAATTATGGTGGGAATCGAGTTGTTGATGTCAACGAGGCTTACATCGGAGGAGATATTCCATTCTTTGGCCGAGGATTGTATACAACCATGTTGTTGGTCTCAATTGTGGCATCTGGTGCACTCTACATCTTTTCCAGAAACCAGATTATTCTCGGCGCGGATTCACAAGCCCAATCAATGCTCTCTGAACAACAAATGCGTGCGGGTAAAGCTGCACGTCACGAAGCCGCACGTCATGAAGCGAGAATGGCTGCATCAACAAAGGCGAAAGAAGCTGAATATACTGGAAAGCCCACCAAGAAATCCGCTGGTGTTCCTAAATTCGACATCGGTGCTGCTCTTGCAGAAGAATCTCCAGGAACTAGTACTGGGCATTATGTCGCAGGAAGTTCGGTTACGGCAACCGATGAAGCCGATGCTATGGAAGACATGATTTCTGACATGCAAGAGGAACAGGCCTTTGAGCAGGAGTTGAAAGACAAGGGCCTTCGAAACGTCATTGGAAATATGCCGAAAAGTGGCGGCAGGAGAAACATAGCTACTCAAACCCATACTTCGAGAGTGCCTAGAGTACAACCGGAACCTGAACCTGAACCTGAACCTGAGCCCACGCCCAAATCAAGACCTACTCGGAGAACCAGGAAAACTCAAACTCCTGAAACTGAGCCAGTGGATCAAGAAGAAGAGGCGCCTTCAAGACGAGTTGACCCCGAAGTCAACGATGAGGGTGATTTCAGCGATTTCTCACTATGATGATTCATTCGGAATGGTCTGTCCACCGCGAACTGTTAGTTGATCAGAGACATACTGTATGATTGCAGGTGTCATCAAACAAGGTTCACCGTCAACCTGAACCCACATTGGTGGGTCATGTGGGACATCACTGGGTTGGTCGCTCTCGTCGATGTTACGCAGTTCCAACCTCTCACCAGAATTGAGACTGATGTTCCACTTTCCAATGTGTGTACCCTTCTTCAATGGACCCATGATTCGAAGCATTTGCGATTTTGATAAGCCGGTAGCCAATATGATTGACATTGAATCCTGAGTTACACACATACCTGGCGCTATTCGATATCCGCCTCCAAAGGTCTGAGTCATGCTTGTGGTAAACAATCCACTCATGTCTGTACGACCCAATTCAACACCATCGACCTTTAGCCATCCATCTTGCTTTTTCCAGCCAAGGATACTTTTGATTCCAAGATAGGTGTACTTCATTGTGCCACGGATATGTTTGCCCTGGCCCAACGTCTTTCGTCGCGATACATCGCTGGTCGTACCTCCATCGGACTCAAGGAAAGCCCAACGACGTACCATGCAATCCTCATCAGCAGAACCATCCCATTCAGTTTCGGTTGGTGAGGGGTAATGTGGTAGGGCAGGAGCTGGAGCGCCATCGATTCTCATGGCTCCAACGCGCCGATCCACCCCTGACTTGAGAATGGATACTGCCTCACGTGTATTGCGCAGAGGGATGCCATGAGCGCGTGCGTAATCATTACCGCTACCCATCGGAATAATCCCAAGTGTCATTGATGAGCCGCGTAATCCACTGGCGACTTCATTCATAGTTCCGTCACCGCCTACAGCGACAACCAAATCCAAATCATCTCTATTTCGGAGGCTGAACGCGATTTCAGACGCATGACCAGTTCTCTCAGTCCAGTGGATCTCACAGTCCAATCCTTCTTCCTCGATTTGTTGTGCAATCTTTGGCCAACGTTTCAGTACTGTACCATCTCGGCCAGCCGGATTGACAATGCATGCGATACGAACCATGTCTGCGCCAGAACGGCTTCCAATCAAGAGCCTTGCCCGAACAACTCTAGAAATTAAGAGACCGAAAATGACGGGTATGTCGTGCCCCTGCGATGAACATGAACACGGACTGGTCTGAGTTCGATATCGCCTGTATGAAACGGGCGATTGAACTTGCTGAAAGGGGAAGGGGGCAGGTTTCGCCCAACCCACCCGTCGGTTGTGTTCTAGCTCAATCTGACAACATTATTGCCGAAGGATGGCATGATCATCTGGGTGATTTACACGCAGAACAAGCGGCCATAGCAGATGCTGAAGCACGAGGTGTCGCCACTGAAGGTTGTACTGCATATGTGACCCTAGAGCCGTGCAACCATTTCGGAAGAACTCCTCCCTGTACCCAAGCTTTGCTTTGGTCAGGTGTTGGTGAAGTTGTCGTGGCTGCAAGAGATCCAAATCCAACGGTTCGTGGGGCGGGGATTCAAGTTTTACTCGATGCAGGTATTTCGGTTCGGGAAGGACTGCTGATGGAGCAAGCGCAAATCCAGATGCAGGCTTTCATGCATTGGTGTGAGCATAAACGACCACTGGTTACACTCAAGGCTGCAATGGATGCAAACGGTGTCGTCGATGGGGAATCACCTGGGAGATTCACGTCTGAAGAAAGTCTTGACGCGGCGCATCGAATGAGACGACATGCTGATGCAATATTGGTAGGAGTCAATACAATCATTCGAGACAACCCAAGTTTGAATATCCGGCGTGTGCCTATTGGCGAAAGCAACCAACCACTACGAGTGGTACTCGATCGAACTCTGAGAATTCCTCAGAATTCAAAGGTTCTAACCGATGATGGAGATACTTTACTCATTCACACACAACAGGATTCTAGAGGTGTAGCTCTACCTGCTGATGGAAAGGGTGGGGCCGATCTGAATGCGCTTCTTGATCACCTAGGTGATCGCGGGACACAAGAATTACTGGTTGAAGGAGGACCTAAAGTTTGGAAACATTTCATCGAAGAAAAATTGGTAGATCGTGCGATTATCATTCAATCTCCAAATCGATTGGGAGAGGGACCAATGAGTGGTTTGGATGATTCTTTACTGATTGAGGCAGGGTTAGAAAGGGTTGAACAGAAAAATTGGGGAGATGATGTGGTTACATTGTGGACTCGGGCGAATTTACCTTGGCCCTCTCAAGAATGGCCCTAGTCCAATTTGACAAGGGTTAGACGAACACTGAGGCCTCCTTTACGTTCCGACGATTTGAAGGAGGATGTCTGTCTCGGCAGGGATGGGCGGTTAGGGTAGTCTGGATATCCTGATGGGCTTCGGACCCGTCGACGCGGGTTCGAATCCTGCACCGCTCACTCCTAATGATGAACAAACGTAGGTTTGGCCCTGAATCTTGAGGAAATCTACGTTTACTACTGGAAAATTTTCAGTTTCGGCATTCATTTGGTTTGTGTACACCGTTACCTTCAAGAATCATTTTACGATTTTTTAGCATGTATGAGCATCCTAGCGAGGCTGCG
>CATISE010000204.1 GCA_949538655.1 Marine Group II euryarchaeote MED-G33
CTTCATTGGCAATATTTACTTCTCGATGATGGGGATGAAGATTGACAAAAAAGTGCAAATTGTTTCACCAAATGTCAATGATTGTTACATGGTTGAAGTTGGATACAAAACAATCATTGGAGGGCATGCAGTCATCAATGGGCACCTGTTTGAGAAAGATGGAATTCATATGGCCCCTGTGAAAATTGGTTCAAAATGTGTCATTGGAACGCACGCACAGGTCAACCCAGGCTGTGTGATTGGTGACAAGGCGGTCATCGCATCTCGGGCAGTGTTGCCAAAATATACCGTTGTTCCTGCCGGTGAAGTGTGGGGCGGCATTCCAGCAAAATGCATCCGTCGTGCAGATGGTTCTAAGCCGGAGTGAATAGGATACTCGATCCTGCTTGGACGAATTCACCCTTGGGATATTTTGTATTTTCTGCATTCGCACCGATGACATTCGGTGTGAACTGATTAGCAGGTACTCGAACATCAACCCGACTACCCAAGCGTATCATACCGTAGCGTTGACCTCGGCGCATCTCGTCTCCTTCACCTGACCATGGAGCAATGGTTCGAGCCAACCGCCCACTGATTTGGGTACATTCAACATGAAGGTCATCACTGCGGAGGAATACCGTTCGGACGCGCTCATTCCATGCCGACTCCTTGCGATATGCGGGGACATATGGGCCCTTTCGGAGCCCCTTTCCTGTTCGATGCTCCATGCGAAGAATGGTTCCGGCAACAGGAACTCGATTCACATGAACATCAAAGGGTGACATGAAAATGGCAATTCTCCATGCATCCGATTCAGATTCTTCACCTTCTGGAACCGCTTCCCATCTCTGTTCATTTGGAAATTTCAATGGCTCATCGCAGGGATTTTCATGCCAGTCACCGGTGAGAGTATCATGAATTGATGATTCATCCTTGGTGGGCCTACGACCGGTCGCTCTTTCACGCATGACGAACATGATGTGGCCATCAGCTGGAGAAATGATGACCCCCTCATCTTTCGGAATCGGACGATCAGGGTCTCGATAGAAATTAGCAATGATAGCTGTAAGCATGAAACACAGCATGCCGAAAACATGGGCGAGGCCATTCAAATCATCAACTGTAAGTGCGATGATTTCGATTGCAAAACCCATCAAGAGCCATGTAATCGTAGGAATGACACCGCCACGGGCGAAGACGCCCATTCGGATCACTCCTCTTCTTCATTTGAGCGGTTAAGAACACCATCGTCTTCTAGATCGTCGGCGATACCTTTGACCATCTCGGCTGCATCCTCAGCAGGTGCGTTTAGAATTTCATCAAGGCGATCTTTGAGAGCACGCTGCATGTGAGATGATTTGCGCTCGGCCTCGACCGCATTCTCAATCATGTCATATCGTGTCTTGATTGCTCGATTGAGATCTTCGAAGATTTGCATGTGGTCAACATACCAATCGTCGCGTGCCTTCATTTCAGCAACAGCGAGGCGCAGGTCACCATCGAGTTCTTCAGCGATTTCAAAGACTCGAGAAAGGCGTTCCTTTTCACGTGAATATTTCTCTTCCATCTTCTCAAGTTCAGGTTCAAGATACTTGACTCGTTGTGAAGATGTGGAACCATCTACTTCCAAATCACGGATTCGATTGTCTTTCTGAGAAATTAGGGCTTCAAGTCCTTCACGAGCGATTTCTTTGTCGACTGCCTCTTTCTCAAGAACTTCGATCTCAGCCTTTAGGCCAACGATTTCTTTTTCTTGCTGCTCATAGGCATCATAGAGTTTCACAAGGCGTTCAGTTTCATCGCTAAGTCGGTCTTCCAACTGTCGCAAGCGTATCTCTGGTGTGAGCGTACCGGAATCAGCATCATCGTCGGACATCGTATCCCTCGGCGTGTCCCACCGCTCACCCTGTCTTATAACCCGCTCCCCAAAGGGCATAGAAAGTCGGGAACACTACGTGTTCCCAAAATAATGCATTCAAGCGTTCAGCGATGCGATTGCGGCAGCAAGACAAGTTGTCACACATTTTGTGGCTGGAATGTGCAACTTTTCATCCGGACCATGTGCATTCCCGCCAGGGCCCAAACTTCCAGTAACGAGGAAATTCGCGTTTGGGTACTTCTCTTGCATCATGGCCAAGAAAGGGATCGTACCACCTTCAAAGAACACCTGCATTGGATTGCCAAAGGTGGCAAGGCTCGCTTTGTTTAGGGCTTCTCTGAAGTCGGAATCCATCGGTGGTGCGGCGAAACCGTTTGCAGCAGCATCCGCTGTAAATGAGACATGAGCTCCATGAGGGGGGTTGGCCTCAAGGGCGGAACACATTGCACCTTCTGCAACATCTGCATCCACACCGGGAGGAATTCTCATGCTGAGTTTGAAGGACGTATGTGTTCGTAGAACATTTCCTGCATTCTTTAGTGAAGGCATACCATCAACACCGGTCACTGAAAGTGAAGGGCGCCAGTTACCTGACAACACGATTTCTTTCAAGCCAGGAGTTTGAGGTTCGACACCATCCAATGCCGGGAGATCGGTCCAGACCTTCTCGCCAAGAACATCTGCAATTCCCTGTGCCTCTCCATGAAGTTCATCTGAAATATCAACACTCAATTCAGGCAACAAAACCTGTCCAGTTGATTCATCTTCAATTCTGCTAATGATTGAACGGGCGATGCGGAATGAGGAGGGGATGATTCCTCCAGCCATTCCAGAGTGGACTCCTTCTTCGCAGACACCCACTTTGAGTGTCCCCCCTACCAGCCCTCGCAGGCTTGTCGTAACCCAGAGGCGCTCGTAATCACCGGCTCCGGAATCCATGACTACTACGAGGTCTGGTGTCCCAAGTGTATCGGACAATTCATCCAGATAAGCTGGAAGATCGAAAGAACCCGATTCTTCGCATGTTTCAATGAGATATGTCGCCTTGGGATGAGGAATTCCATGTTGCTGTAAAGCCAAGATAGACAAAACACTGAGATATCCCCCATAACCATCGTCAACGCTTCCCCGGCCATAGAGCCATGGATCTTCTCTGACAGGAAGCCAGGGTCCTTTCCCTTCAGACCATCCTGTGACTGGTGGTTGCTTGTCGAGGTGGCTGTAGAATAGAACTTCACCTTCTCCAGTACCTTCGATTGTGATGGTGAGAACCGGGGTTCTGCCTTCCAATCGATGTACATTACAAGACATGCCTTCCATCGGAAGTGAAGTCAACCAACCTAGGAACAAATCAATTGTATCATCGAGGTATCCATTTGCAGCCCAATCCTCATCAAAGGCAGGTGAGAGTGCAGGGATTTCAATGAAATCTGAAAGACTGGGCAATACATGAGATTCCCATTGTTCATCTACCCAAGCATGAATTGCTTCAAGGTCTAAGTTCGCCATGACTATGCGAGTCCGATTTGATGCAAAAGGACTGCTCTTAATCAGACTCTTTTGTTGAATTCGAAAACAGTCGTAAGTTGCTAAGACTTAATGAGCAATTACACTCTTGTTCATCTTGATCTTGTAGAGCCAATTCCGCGATTTCTTGGAGTAGGGTCATCAGTTCTCCAAGTGCTGATTCCATTTCATCTTCTGTCATCATAATCATTCGACCGGTTGTGGTAGATAGAATGGCAGGGGGTAGTACTTTTCGTGAAGCGATCCCGGCTCTTTCCCGAGCTTGTTCTTGACGGATCAAGGACAGCGTGTATAACGCCAACTGCATCTTGTAATCATCTAGCATCTCCTGCTCTGATTCGTGTCGTGTATCTCCTTCGGCTTCGAGTAGAGGATGGGGCCAACCTGCATACAGATGAGCCGCCCCCGTCGTCTTGAAATCAATCGCGCGGATTGCTCCGGTTCCATTCTCAAGGCGGGTACAAAGTACCAGATCTGTAATTCCATTGCACGAATAGATGAATCGTTCAATTTGTGCCAAATTGTGGGGGCCATGGGGCGTCCACATTTGTTCAATAGCATCAATTTCCAAAGAATGTTGCAAACTAAACGGCAATTCTGTTCGAAGACCTTCGACAACCTCGTCGTTCCATTTTTGACCAGATGTGAGAGTTCCTAGGGGGCCTGATATGACTGCTTTTGACATCTGCTTGAGCAATGATTTCATCGCATCTGCATCTGCATCCGGTGGCAACAATTCATCGAGAACTGATTGAATGACTTGATCATCCTCAAGTAAATTGGGGCTGCTTTCTGTCCACTGAATGGGCAATGGTACACTAATTTCTGAGCCAAGTCCTGGGTTTTCCAAACCAACTTCAATTAAGCGATGGAAAATTGAACCAATTACATTTGCTGGAGGTAAACCTATTCTTTCAGAGGCAGATTGTGCTGAATCCCCAGTTGAGTATTGTGATAGTGCATCAGTCGATAGTCCCAAACGCATCAACTGCAAATAACA
>CATISE010000205.1 GCA_949538655.1 Marine Group II euryarchaeote MED-G33
TCTCGATCATCTACTTTAATCCTTAATCCAGATTGTCGTAATTGTTCCGCAATGTCTAGAACGGTTTCATTCACTGCAGGATTTTTATGAGCAGCAACTGGCATGAGTACAACTTGTATAGGCGCGATTTTAGGCGGGAAAATCAACCCATTGTCATCGCCATGCATACCAACAACTGCACCCAGTAACCTCTCAGACATGCCATACGTAGTTTGGTGGCAATACTGTGTTTGGCCGCTTTCATCTTGATAAGTCATATCGAAAGCTTTGGCCCATTGATCTTTGTAGTGATGACATGAAGCAACTTGTAGGGTTCGACCATTTGGCATAATCACATCGATTGCAATGGTATACCATGCACCGGGGAAGGTATCCCATACAGGTCTCTTGGACATAATGACGGGCAGAGACATACGTTCCATCAACCGGCCAACAATTTCTAGATCTTCGTCGATCTGTCTAGATGCACAGTCTTCATCTGCGTGTGCAGTATGGGCTTCAAAGAAATGTATCTCTCTAACGCGGATGAATGAGCGAGTTTGTTTTGTTTCGTAACGGAATGTGTTTACGATTTGATATGTCTTAAGTGGTAAATCTGCATGACTTCGAATCCAAAGTGGGAACATTGTATACATCGCAGTTTCACTTGTAGGTCGCAAAAACATAGGGACGTCGAGTTCGGTTTCACCAGCATGTTTGACCCAATACACTTCTTTTTTGAAGCCAGCTTCTTCCTCTTCAACTCGAAGTTCGCTGGGATCAACGCCTTCTTCCCTGGCACGCTTAAGGAGCGAAACAAGACGGTTTTCCTTGTCCAGAAGTTCTTCAGGGATGAGTAATGGGAATCGAACTTCTTGATGGTCAGTCCGTTCCATTTCTGAATGCGTTAAGTTGTCAATACAGCGCATTGCTTTCCAACCATATGGCCTCCAGACATCCATTCCTTTGATGGGATATCGCTTATCGACAAGTTCCGCAATTTCAACAATTGCGGGATACCATGCATTAAAATCAGACTTTGGCGGTATACCTCGCTTCGCCTGTCCATGCTCTGCCATAATGTGACCTCGTCTGCATCTTCTGCTTCAATGTGACGCAATATCGAGGTTGGTTATGAGGTTAATACACCTAAAATAGACAAACACATAGAATCCATGTCTGGCAACTCAACGATTGAATCACTGGTTACAAAATAGGCCCTTGGTGTAGAGGAATTATGCATTTCTTCCATCATATTGGCAACAGTTGCATCAACACCATAATTTGAAATTTGTTCTAATGCGCGTTGATGTAATTCTTCAACAGAAACATTAGTTTCCAATTTGAAGCCAATGCGCTTGGCATCTCCAACCGATTTTGACAATTCTTTGATATGTTTCGGGCCAGGTTGCAAATTCAAATCCCATCCGTGGTCTCCACTCTTTTTCTTCCCACTGATTGGTTGAGTATAGTAATCTAAAACTGCTGCAGCATGAATCCATGCATCTGGCTTTGAATCACATACATCCAAACATGCAGTAAGCATTTCATCCGGACTCCCTGCTCTGATGATGACTGGTAAATCAAATGATGGATCTGCGCTTGTTTTTCCAGCGATTACAGTGACCTTGTGACCCAGACGATACATGAATTCAGCAATGTACCAACCTGTTTGTCCGCTAGAGGCATTTTGAATCGCACGAACAGAATCAATTGGAGCACGATTCGCGCCCAAAGTTATTGCAATATGCTTAGAAACGTCACTATTATTGACAACGTGGCACAGTTGAGCAACGATTTGACATGGACTTGCTTGTTTGTAACGCCCTTCTTCATATGGTCCAAGTATAGTCGAATCAGAATCTAAGCGTTCAAGCAATTCTTGTGTGACTGGATCATCGAATAAATCAGAATGCATTGAAGGGACAAGCAAAATCGGCACGTCACGGCCACGTGCTGCGGAACAGGCCATGAGGAGTGGATGGTCCATCATACCATTCAAGAAACGCGATATGAAATTTCTGGAAGCTGGTGCGATTACTACCGCATCATACTCATCCAGTTGAGACATGTCTGCGGTCCAATCTGTGATAACTGGACCCTGAGATGCCCATCCTACAGCCAGCGGAGTAATCACTTTGGTAGCAGCTGTGGTCATAATGACGGTGACTGAGGCTCCATGACGTCTCAACTCACGGCACAAACGAACTGTTTCAGTAGCAGCAATGCCACCTGTTACACCCAAAGCAACGTGTTTATTGGCCAACGCAGAGCTGTGAGACTCAACATCAACATCCCTGGCCATGATGAATGGTCTGGCCCCGCCTTCATGAATCCATCCTTTCAGACATTGCGACGGAAAGAACGATTTCTAGACTGGCCCTGAGACCCCTCATGAGCGAAGATACTGACATCGAACAATTGGCTCTCGCACATCGGCAATCAGGTACAATGCTTATTTTCACACTTGCTTTAATTGGGTTCCTGGTTTATGCGACACTAGGATCAATGCTCGGTTTAATCGCTTTAATCCTGGTTTTTTTACCCATTCCGTTTTGTGTCATGATTGTGAAGGGATATTTTCAACGTGAAAGTTGGGCCTTGCCTTGGGTTTCAGTAATTTGGACAATTGCAATTGTAATGTGTTTCCTTTTGGCATTTTTTGAATTCTCTAAGCCCCTCAATGTAGAAGGTTCTACGTGGGGACTTATCCAGGGAATGTTATTGCTCTACTTGTGCTGGTCAATGTTTCAGAGATTGAAACTGTTACGCCACCCTATGTTCCGTTCATGGTATAGTGGGGAAGGTCCCGTGTTTAATCAGAACACTGTATTACAAGATGGTGAGGTTCTTGCCACATGTCCGCATTGTCATAGTTTACTCGCAGTCCAACCACTAAACATCAGTGTGGATGAAAAGTGTCCAATGTGCAATATGAACTTAGTATCCAATCACAGTGTCGAACTTTACTCTGAAATTCCAACCAATAGTGAAGAAGAGTAACTCAGCGATGTGCTAAAGTCAGATTCTTCCACATATCTTCAGGGACTTCCATGGCAAGTCTCAGTCCACCCATAGCACCCAGTTCTAGCGGGTCTTCTACAGTCAGAACTTCAACTTCACCGAGATCGGACAACCTCTCTTCAATCAGGTTACCTAGGCCCGCAATTCCAGAACCTCCACCAGCTAGAATCATGTTGCGCCTAAATGCGTCATGATATTCGGGATTGGATCCTGAAATGAGTTCTTTGACACCATCAACAATTGGGTTGACAATCGCTTCACAAGCAGCACTGATGCAATCAGTAATGTCGAGTGACATGGCCTTACCTTCAATTGAGAAATCAACAACAACTGGATCTGCAGGTTCTTCGCCAGGTACGAATGAGTGCGATTCCTTCCAGCGTCGTGCCATATCCTTTGTGATTTGTGCACCCGCATACTTACGCTGAATTTCTTCAATGATTCGTGAATCGATATAATCGCCCGCGAAGTTCACGTGCATTTGGTCTTCAGGAGTTGGAACGGTCCCATAAACACGACAAAGGTCAGTGGTTCCAGCTCCGATGTCAATTACGAGGGTGTGTTCAATCCGATCGAGGGCGTATGCCACTGCGAATGGTTCTGAAATGATCATGCAAGCATTGACGCTTCCTGCTGCTGCATCAAAAATTGCAGTTTTGTCTACGTGGCTTGCTTCAGCAGGGGCACCGATAACCGCAACGACTCGATTGTAATCCTCAGGATCTCCCAAACCAATGATGTTGGTAATGAAATGGGCAATGAATTTCTTATCCTCTGCAGTATCTTTAATCACACCATGTTCAAGTGGTCGAAATAGATTGAGTGCGAGTCGATTCTTCAGTGCTTCTTCACCGAACAAAACGTCACGCTTCAAGAAATTCTTGGCAATTTGGTCTTTCGGAGTTCCAATCACTGTCAGTACTTTTTCGTCATGTCCGTCACTGGATACCATTACTGAACGAAATGTTCCCAAATCTACACCAATGTAAAGAGTCTCATCTGCCATACTACTACCTCTACTACTGACCGAGTCTACCCGGTATTTCAACCATGCCCAACTTGTAGTTCCATTGTTTTGGTGATTTTAATGGATTATACCCATTGCTGGCAACCCTCACACCACCATGCGCCATACTCGAGATACAAGGGTACATTGACTCCACAATCGGGGCATTCTTTGACTGCATTATCACCAAAAATATCAATCACAATTCTAACATGATCTTCGTCTGAAATCCCGAGATTTTGGCGCATTGCCCAAAGCATTTGATCTTCACTCGGTGTGATTATTCCATCTGCTAAAGCGATTTTTATCACTTGATGATAGTCTTCGTATACCTGAATTTCATCTGGGTCTAAAATGACTCCAAGTCGTTCAACACTCATGTTTTTGCCACCCGGATCGTCTACAAAAATCACGATGCTATCTTTATCCAGTTTGACATCTCGAAGTTCAATTGAAACACTTGTGCCTTCTGCTGATGCGTGTACAAGATTACTCGTTCGATTGATAATCGAAGCTATATTACGAGCAGTTTCCAGCAATGTTCGACCACGTTTCCAGCCCAATTCATCATCTTCGTTAATCACATAAAATTCTGTACCCTTGCCAGGGTATTCAACGCGGATTTCTTCACCCCCATCAAAAACGTTGTCTGAAAGATGGATTTTTCCAACTTGGGTTTCCAATAAATTATCATCATCATCAAACGAAATCATAAGTGGTTTACGCTCTTCCTCTGCGGCATTGTATTGTCCATGCATTCCAGACATCCATTTGTCTTGTAATCTGTTAAGTGATTTTTTTTGTGCATCGTCTAAACCATCATCGACACCCAACACACGTGCGAGTCCTTGCCCAGATTGCATTTCGCGCTTGAATTCATCCAGTCGTTCAGTATCACGCGTTATTGAATCACGTGGACCTGAATTAATATTTTCAGATTCAGGATCTTTCCATTCATAATTGCATTTAGAGCATTGAAGGTAACCTGGAATTGAGGACGCAGTTGCACTACCACCACATCTGGAACAATCTCCCTCTTCATCGGTCGATAAGTTATCCTTCGCTTGGCGACGGCCGTCTCGAATCCCGAAGCCCATGAGATTGGCATACTCATGCCACATATCAGCCTATTGTGGGTCAATTCCAACGTTCCAAGACAGTAGCAATACCCATACCACCGCCGATACACATTGTTGCTAGGGCATATTGACCATCTGTTCGTTGTAGCAGACTTGCCGCTTTACCCGTAATACGACATCCACTGGCACCAAGTGGGTGACCGATCGCCAATGCACCACCATCGATATTTATTCTAGAGTCATTCATATCGAGACCCATATCTTTCAAACAGGCCAAAGATTGGGCACTGAATGCTTCATTCATTTCAATGACATCGATATCATCCATCGTCAAACCAGCACGAATTAGTGCCTTTTCAGTAGCCGGTACGGGGCCATACCCCATGAGCTCAGGTGGTACCCCAGCAACAGCTGTCGAGACGATTGATGCAAGAGGTTTGATGCTATGTTCGAGAGCAAAATCTTGTGACAAAACGAGCACGCTGGAAGCACCATCTGTAAGTGGCGAACTCGTGGCTGCTGTAACAGATCCAGTTTCAACAAAAGCAGGTTTCAATTGTGACATTTTTTCCAAATTAGGCGAACGCATGCAACCATCCAATTCACAGCCTGAAACAGCGATGATTTCATCACTGAATAAACCAGCATTCTGCGCTGAAATCGCCTTCTTATGACTCATTGCCGCAAACTCTTCTTGCACATCTCGCTTAATGTCATGACTAGTAGCAAGATTTTCAGCAGTCAAACCCATTCCAATATACGCTTCTGGATAAGTTTGTTCGAGTTTTGGATGCGGAGAGCGGTTGAAACCTCCTCGCATGATTCGAGACATCGATTCAACGCCCGCACATATGAATGCATTACCCGAACCCATTGCGATTGAACCAGCTGCAGTGTGAAGGACTTGCATCGATGAGCCACACAATCGATTGGTAGTCATTCCTGGAACTGTGTCTGGAATCCCAGACATGTAGGTGGAAATTCGGCCAATATTGAGGCCTTGTTCTCCTTCTGGATATGCACACCCAACCATCACATCTTCGAGTAAATTTACGTCAACGGTCGTTTTCGCCAAGGTTTCCCTGATGACTGCAGAAATCATGTCCTCTGGTCGCGTATCCTTGAGTTCTCCCCGATGAGCACGTTGGAAAGGCGTCCGACAATAACCCGCAATTACGGCTCGCATGTATACTGCAAGCATTACGTACCCATAATCTTGACGAGAATTGTGCCCTAAGGGCACAGAACGAATTATGAAGGGGTGGGCAGTCGGCAGGTTCATGATTAGAGATTGTAAGACAAATCCAAACTGTGGATTCTTTGTTGGCCAAAACTGCCCAACATGTAATGACGAAGGTAAATTCATAATGAGTGATCGGGAGACTGATATTTTGGGTCGTAGAATGGCTGGAATATTGCGTCATTTCCCTGAAAAATTTGACTTAGAAATGGATCTCAATGGTTGGGTAGATATTAGAGAGATGGTTGAAGCTCTAAAGAAGCGAGATCGACGCATGCATTGGCTACGACCTCACCACATCCGTGCTGTAAGTGAAACATGCACAAAAGGTCGTTATGATGTCCGCGGTGATATGGTTCGAGCTACATATGCACATACTGTTGAAATTGAACTGGATTTGCCTAGTGACGACACTCCAAACCTACTGTACTACCCATGTGGTGTGGATGAAGAATCACATATGATTGAACATGGAATTAAACCCGGTGATCGTAAACACGTGCACCTATCGAAAACAATCACTGCTGCAGCGAATGCAGGACATGTACACCATAATCGGCCTGTAATCATTGAAGTTGATTGCATCCAAATGGAAGCGAATGGCGATACGATTTACCATGCTGGTACAACTGTATATTTGACTGAAGAAGTCGAAGCACGATATTGTGCTACAGTCGAATCAGATCATCCTGAACTGATGGCCTGTGTCTCAGATTGGGAATTGGATGAAGCTGCAGCGGCAGCAGCCGAAGAAGAGTGACTAACGATTGTCCCCACAAACAGGGCAAAAAGGCAAATCATCATCGATTTCAGCCTCGCAGCTACCGCAGATTCCCTTGGGGCCTGAATCATTGTCGATTTGAGGACTAGGAGAAAGCAATCGAACGGCTTTTTCTTGAATTACTGGCGTAATCGATGCTTCAGTGCGTAAATTCCAAGCCGCATTGAAAGCCATTGCCTCTTGCAGAGCCATCTCCAGTTGGAGTAGCCTTTTTTCCACATTTGGTCCATCTTCTAAGGACTCGATTTCACGGATTTCTGATTGGAGCCATTTCCGAAACTCGTCTAACGATGGCTTGCCCATATTCTCTTGAAGACCGGGCTCCTAGATGAATGAAGCGACGCTATCGCTTTGAACGAGACCCCTCTAGACAGTTCATGGGCCGCGTCATTATGAAATGGGGTGGCGGTTTGATTTCTGATAAGTCAACGCTCTGCACTCCCTATATTGATCGCATTACTGCTCTGGCAGAATGTGTTTGTAAATTGGTCTCAAGTGGGCACGAAGTTATAGTCGTACATGGAGCAGGATCCTTCGGTCATTTACGTGCACGTGAGTATAAATTATCAGAAGGGGATATACTTGGTTTCGATCAAAAAGATGCTGTTATACTCGTGCGGAAAGATATGGATCGCCTACATGAAATTGTTTTAGCGTCATTTAACACAATGGATACATTTAGCCACGCTCCGAGAGATTTTGTCACGAACACTGGGGCCAA
>CATISE010000206.1 GCA_949538655.1 Marine Group II euryarchaeote MED-G33
GTACCAGTCACGCCGTCACCACAGGAATTTTCCTGTGATTCAGCCATGGCCACGAACATCTTGGCAGCTGGATGTTTGACCATCAACTCGGCGACAATCTTCGCACCATCGTTGGTCACTGCTGTGGTTCCATCGGTTTTGTAGAGCATCTTATCGAGCCCGCGTGGCCCGTATGTAGGCCTGAGAAGGTCTGCAAATACCCGTGCTGCTGCAATGAGTTTCTCTTGGACGGCGGTGCCACTGGTGACGTTTGTTTCCTCACGCAGAATCACCACCGGGGGCTTACCTGCCGCTTCGTCACCCATGATTCGCCGACATACGCTTGTTTCAAGAAGTCACCGCGAAAAGGTACTTTCAAAAAAATCTCTATTGCTCCTTTGAATTAACAATCATTGTTTTCGGGGTTTTTTCACTTAACAAAAATCCTTTTGTTGGGTAAACGTGGTACTGAAAGCCTGTGAGGTTTTCAGCAGAAAATAACAGATGATTGAAAAAATCTCAGATTATCCCTGTGTGTTGGTAGTTGGAAGCAAAAGCGGTTTTACTATCGTCGACGTTTTCCTTTCCTTCTGGGCTTGGGTCCACCACTCCTTTCCCAAGAGTGGCTTCCCTTCGAGCGCTCTGATTGCATATCCCATTCAGGGGCACTGCTGCCGATTCTTTTGGTGCCCCGTGGCAATTCATTGGCACCCTTCACCTTGAGTTTGAGGTCAACTTCCTCTTCCATTGCCCGGATTCCAGATCCGCCTTGCCCCACGATCGCTCCAATGGCTCCATCGTCTACGTAGAATGTGGCTGCTGTATCTGAGGACATTTCGACATGATGTACTCGCGCACCCGTCCATCGCTGAATTTGTCGAGCGAGTTCAGCGGCTGCTAGCTTCTTTGCTGGACTTTGGGATCCTGAATCATCCACGGGTACGACGACGCATTCAGAACCAAATGAAAATATTTCATGAGTCATTTTGTTGGAAGGGAACGAACGAACTTCAATGACTGGGCGTGAAAGATCTGACTCCATACTACTGGGTGCCTTCACCACCATTTTCAGTTCTAGAACTTGTGCGATTTGGCCTTTTTCGATGTGAATCACTGTGTCAAGAACTTGGCTGATCATGCCCAATTCAACCTTGCCAATCAATCGCTGAACGGCTTCCAGTGCGCTGTTTGCATGGGTCACTCCCAGCAATCCAACCCCTGCCAACCTCACATCTGCAAATATCTCAAAATCTCTGGCTCTTCGAACTTCATCGAAGATGACGAAATCGGGGCGGACCAGGAAAATCACTTCGGCTGTTTTTTCGAGATTGCCCTCAAGGGGTGCATATTGCGTCACCCTTTGTGGAACTTGCAAATCTCTTGGGGATTCCATGGTCTTGACCATTGCCCCGATGTCTTCGTCAAGGTATGCAGCAATCGCCTGAGCGAATGTCGTCTTCCCTGAGCCTGGTTTGCCCACGACGAATACACCACGGTGGTGATCTGAAAGGCGCTTGATGAGGCGAGGATCTAACTCGTAGTCGGAGAGGGTGAGGTGCGCGACTGGGCGTACGACTGTGATTTCCCATGCTTCTGAGAAGGGGGGCCATGCACAAGTAATTCGCAAATCCCCAGCTTGGATAATTCGGCAGCCTTCGCGTTCAATTTCGACGAAGCAGTCTGAACGATGAGCGTGTTGATCGATGATCGTGACCAATTCATCAGCGAGTGATTCCAATGTTGGTTTGTCCCATGCTGGTGATTCTAATTCTTCAAGCCGTAACTCAGTGATGTGTCCTGCTTTGATCCGTGGGGGGCATTCCGCTTTCAAAAAGAGAGTTGAGACGGTTTCATCGGCGAGTAGAGACTCGAGTGAGTCTGGGAGTGGTGGGTGGTCTCCAAAGGTCGCCATCCTTTGGATGGCCTTGCCTGAGGCTCATGAATACTCGTGGTGTTTACGCCTTCTGTGGTTCCAATTGGTACCATTGCCACCAAATGTAGAGGCCGGTGCTAACCGCGGTAAGAACTGCTCCCACCATTGGGAATCCAAAATAATTCTGATAGAAAATAATTTGACCGCCGATGAGGGCGATTAGAGCAAGCCATGCGGACACTCTTGTTCCTGTGATTCCCAATCCATAGGTTACTTCA
>CATISE010000207.1 GCA_949538655.1 Marine Group II euryarchaeote MED-G33
ACGAAACACCACCCTCAAATTGACCATAATCTGGCCTTCCTTCTGCATCAGGAGGGGGTATGTTTCCGAGTTGATGGCCAACGAATTTCTCGTAATCAGGGTGCAAGAATGAGTAAACTTTCCTGAGAGGATCAGCACTATCGACGATGAAGAAAAAATCACACCAGATATTTTTCTCTGCATCCTTCCTATTTTGATCTTCCACTTCTTTCCTTCTCGCCTGATTCCACTCCTCAAGTTTGGCAAATGCTGGCTCAACCTCTTCTTCGGAGGCATCTACCCATCTACCGCCTTGCCAAATCAAGTCATACCGACCTGCATCTATGGCTTCCTCGTATGTCAGGCCAGCCTTTTTCAACTGCCTCTTTCTCCACTTTTCCTCTTCCGCAAGTCTTTCTTCTTCCGCCTTGGCTTCAGCAGCTTTTTCCTCGGAGGTGAGTCCCTTTAGTGCCTCCTCCTCTTCTTCTTTGAATTTCTCAAAACTTACACCTTCTGTTTGACGGACTGCCCGATAGATGATGTCGCAAGTCAGAATTTCTCGCAGATGGCCAATGTGGAATTCCCCTGAAGGAGTAATCCCGGCACAGATGACTTGTCTCTCTGGTGCTGCAAATTTCGTTGCAACAACTTCGGCCCAATGCATCTGATTTCACCTCAAACTCTAACGGTTCGAATCAGGCCACGAAGTGGTACACTGGAGATTGCATTCTGTTCGGTTTTGTTGACCATCACCATGCAGAGGGTGACTTCAGCGCCTTCGTCTTGCAAGGTTTTGATGGTTCGGCGCATGGTTTCACCCGATGACAATACATCGTCGACGACGACGACCTTTCGACCTGCGACATTGCCATACTTGTTTGAGAGATGACCATCTCCTTCTTCTGAGACAGAACGGAAAATCGCCACATCCACATCGAGTTGATCAGCGATTGAATTTGCAAATAAGATGCCGTTTAGACTGATGCCTACAATCGTGTCAACCTCCTCGAGTTCTTCCAATACGATGTCAGCCATGATGGCTCCAATTGCATTGATTCGATTGGGACGCGCACCAATGGTTCGCCAACCGATTCGAATATCGTCAGGTTGATCGACTTCTGCGGCTCCAGAATTGAGCCATATGACGGTTCTTTGGGATATTGATAATTCATCCGCAATTTGTTGCGTATTGAGTCCTTGTCCAATCATTTGTGCGACCTTTTCTCGCAGTCCGTCGATGCTCAGCGCCATGTGAATCGAGATTGTCTGCAGGTCCACATCCTATCAAATCACCGGACAGAGTCCATAGGACTCTATCTAGAATCGACCTGTACTGCCAAATCCGCCAGCACCCCTTTCGGTATCATCGAGTTCCTCTCTTTCGACTTCGATGAAGCGAATTTCAGGAACACGTTTGAGTAGCAATTGACCAATTCGTTCACCTTTTTCAACGACAAAAGAATCGGCTTCACCAATCCAATGTGCGAGGACCATCAACTCGCCACGATAATCAGCGTCAATGGTGCCGACACCATTGGGCAAAATCAGTCCACGTTTCCCCAGACCTGAACGACAACGAACCTGTCCTTCCCAACCAGGGGGAATCGCGAGTACAAGTCCGGTTGGAAGCATTTCAGTCGTTCCTTTTTTGACCTCAACACGTTCGACTGAATGCAGATCGAATCCAGCTGCCAAATCACTACCTTGGACAGGTAACATTGCGTCAGCGTGAATGCGGGCAATTCGCACCTCGGTGGGTTCGTCCATTACCTTGCGCGCTGCGCAGGGGAACATTGGTTCTGTCGGTGGTCTCAAGAAGGGGATGCGGGTGGGCGG
The DNA here is from genome assembly GCA_949538655.1 of Marine Group II euryarchaeote MED-G33. GTDB lineage: Archaea > Thermoplasmatota > Poseidoniia > Poseidoniales > Thalassarchaeaceae > MGIIb-P. Next base: position 1,816 of record CATISE010000207.1, read on the forward strand.
GACGATGACGGACTTCGATTATGAGTCGTTGCTCGACCGAGCACGGGATAAAATCCCGGAAGACATCTCTTCACGCAGTCGGTGGACATTGCCTGAACCTGACGTCCTCATCGAAGGGTCTCAGACCATTTTGCGAAACTTCAACGAGTTGGTCTCGATGATGGACCGCGACGCAGACCACGTCTATCACTTCCTCCAGAATGAACTCGGGACGAGCGGGACTCGGGACAAGGGACGAATTCTTTTGAAAGGACGAATCCCACCTCGCCGAATCAAGGAACGAATCGTAGCCTATGTCAAGACATTTATTCTGTGTCATCAGTGTAATGCACCGGACACCTCATTCATCAAAGAAGATCGCACTACTTTGCTAAAGTGCCAAGCTTGCGGTGCAACCCGCCCCGTCAAACTTTGATTACTTGGGGCTAAAGTCGAGCAATACCTTGCCTTTGTTACCACGATCATGAATGTGCTGCTGTGCGGCAGCCACATCTTCAAATCGATAGACTGAATCGACTACTGGATCAATGAATCCCATTTCTAGCATCTTGGCCAAAGAAACCATCTGCTCACGAACCACTTCTTCATCTTTCCACATTCCCATGTGGACGCCAAATACTGATTTGTTAGAGTTCATCATTCGAATGGGGTCAAAACGCGGTGTTGTCCTCCACATGTTGATGGCCTTCAACATCGAACGCTTGGGTCCTTTGACCGCAGAAGATGCGCCAAAGACATAGAGTCGTCCTCCATTTCTCAATGCACGGTAAGAATCCATCACATGCTTGCCACCTACGGGGTCGAGTGCATGGTGAACTCCACCAGTATCTTCCTTGATACGTTTGACAAAATCCTCTCCACGTGGGATGTGAATCATGCCTTGCGCCTCAACGAAATCTGCCTTGTTTGCAGACGCCGTCCCGTAGACAGTGCCAGCCTCTAGTGCCTTGGCAAGTTGAGCGGTTGCAGTCCCAACACCACCTGCTGCATGGTGAACAAGAATCGAATCACCTGCTCTGAAATTTCCCAAATGGACCAGCATGTGGTGTGCTGTAAGGTAGGTCACTGGCATTGCAGCCGCAGCATCAAAGGAGACATTCTCTGGCAATGGCCAAACACGGTTTGAATCGACGACGACCTGTTCAGCATAGCCGCCAAATCCAGGGAGGGCGACCACTCGATCACCTACGGAAAAATCATTCACATTTGCACCGATTTCGCTGACAACTCCCGAAATTTCGTATCCAGGGGTGAATGGGAAATCTGGAGCTGCACCATACAGCCCCTGTCTCATCATTAAATCTGCAAAGTTGATTCCTGCTCTGTGCACTTCAATACGGACTTGATTATCTTCAGGGGTTGGATTTTCTTCATCGATGATTTCGATGGCTTCCAAACCGCCTCGTCGTGCATATACTACGCGTTTCATATTCATCCCTCTATTTCATTCTAAGACCATCAGCTACCGTTCCACTGCGAAGGTGTTCAAGCAGTTCAGGAATGTTCTCTTCACCACTGAGTGTATACCACACTCCCTCGGGGTAAACGACGCATGAAATCCCTCGCTCACATTGTCCTAAACAACCAGCCTTCTGAACTCGAACCCCGGGGATACCCTCGGCCTTGGCAGCTGTCTTGACGGCTTTCATCAACGCTAGACTTTTCTTGGCTGCACAACATTCCCTCGGCGCATCAGCATCACGTTCATGCGAGCAGAAGAACATGTGTCGAACAAAGCCGGGCATTGCAATCACACCATTTGGTCGATTTCCTTGACCAGTTCCCAATCACGTTCGGATAAACCATCTACATCATGGCTCCAAGTGCGGACGAGAACTCGTCCCCAGCCGAGTTCAAATTCAGCATGATGGTCTTGTGCTTCACAAATGGCTCCAACTGAATTGACGAATTCAAGTGCCGAAGCGAAATCTGGGAATTTCCATTCGCGTTCCAAATGGTGCTCATCAATAATGTTCCAATCAGGATGGGCTTCCATTTTTTCAGCCCCAGAGGTGATCGTCGTCTCCGCCCTTGGTTTTCTTTTCAACATCTTCATGAATCTTCGTTCGGCGTTTTTGGTCTTCACGCTCAAACTGTAACAACTCATTATCATCGATGTAAGCAGGTCGCAAGTGAGCAACCAACCGCACTTCGACGATTACATCGCGTGCGATATAGCGGTAAATACCGTTGGTATCCAAGATTTCAACACTCATTTTGTTGGTTCCAATCAGTCTCCCACGTACCCATTCTTCAGCATCCTTTGGCAATGAACGAGCATCGAGCAGAACCTCGACCAAATCGTCGCGTCTCATTCCGGCACGTCGATCAAGTAGAGGGCCTGTGAGTACATCTTCGCAAACTTCCGGTTTGCCGAGTGTTTCCCAAATTGAAAGTGCCCATTCTGGCAGGTCAGGTGAATCATTGGTCATGGGTATCGAACAGCCGAGCCACAGGTTCCTCTTGAACCGATGGGTTGAGACAAGCCCCTTGTTTGAAGAGGGATGGACTACGCGCCATAGATGAGGGGAACACATGGTTTCGGTCGTTTGGCGTAATATTCCAACCGTTCTGACCGTGGAAGAACTCCTCGACAAGGCATTCAACAAAGCGAAGAAGGCAGGCGATGCAGTTGTCGACAAAGATCGAGTCTATCGCACTCGGAAACAAATGACTCGGATGGTTGGTTCAGCAGGAGATACTCTTTCAGCGACACTTCGTGAATGGGTCCGCCGGTGGCCAAGTTTGGACAAGATGTCTGCTTTTGATGTGGCAATGGTCGAAGCCGCAGTAGGTTGTGATGATTATCGGCAGAGCCTCGGTGCTTGCCAATGGGCTGCAGATAAATGTGTAGAAATCTCTGCGCAGAATGCCAAAAAATTGCGAAGAATGGTCAACTTACCACCCATGCATGAGTCACGAAGAGAAGCCTATGGGCGTATTTCGAGCATCATGGGTCGGATTGAGGACAATCTTGATTTCTTGCGAGAAGCACGAGACACTCTTCGCACATTGCCAATGATTGATTCAACCGAACCCTGTTTGGTCGTCGCAGGTGCCCCCAACGTGGGCAAATCAGCCCTCATCGCATCGATATCGAGTGGAAAGCCCGAAATTGCAGCATATCCATTTACAACGAAGCAATTGCATGTCGGCCATTTCATCAATCGTCGACTGAAATACCAACTCGTCGACACCCCCGGTCTTCTCGACCGCCCTATGGAGGAGCGCAATCAGATCGAAATGCAAGCGATTGCAGCTCTGGAGCATGTGGGCGATCTCTGTCTATTTTTGATGGACCCCTCTGAAACCGGTGGGACCAGTATGGAAGTACAGACCAATCTGCTCAATGAGGTTGCGAGTTTGTTACCTCAAACTCCACTCATCGTCATCGATGGTAAAGGCGATCTTCTCGAAGAGATTGACGCTGAGGATTGGGCAGCAGTATGCGAGATGGAAGCCGCATTGGCAATAGATCCGGAAGGCCCCATTCCAGAAATTCGAAATCCAGCTACCGGTCATCTAGTCATCAGTGCAACCGAACCCGCTGGTATCGAACGTCTACGCTATGAAATCACCGAAAAAATCGGTAAAATGAGAGAAACAGACCCACTGTCATTGCCAGAGAATTGGCATGTTCAAGATGATTCTGTCTGAATCAAATTGTCATAGTATGTCCACAACGGACACAGAAAATCTTGCGTTCGCCGACTGTAGGCTCTAGCCCGCTAATGTCAATGGAAGCCCCACATCCCTCGCAGCGGAATTCACGCATGTCCCACCCCACCCGCATTCGGTTCTTGAAAGCCACGCAACGGCTCAGTCCTTGCGCATCCCTGCAACCATGGGGAACGCCATGTGCATTCCAGAGGCACACAAACCAATTCCAGCCAGTACAAGAATGGCTTCCACCCATGTTGCAAGATGCACCGACCAATCAGTTGAGATTGCATTGTCTTGAAGTTCAATCGCCCCTTCATCCCCTCCAGTTACGAATCGAACACTTCCTGGCTGTAAATCGTGTTCAATTGAACCATCATGATCAGGTCCTCCGGCAAGGAATACGTAATCTGAAGCGGTACAATTTGTCAATCCAGTGTCTCCAGGGGGGCAGGTATCGGCATATTTTGCGTCCACGATTCCAATCCACGCCTCATCTTCCAATTCCATTGAGATATCAAGTTGAACATCGAGTAAAAAGAATGCATTAGGGACATCCAAATTGGATTCAGACATTCCTGTGACACATTCATCCTGCGCGCCTACGCAAGGTAGGGCGGGAATCTCATCATCGATTGTACCTGAAGCAAACCCGAAGAAGGAAACGAGAACCAATAGCAAACATAGCGACCCAGTTGCAAATGGGAGCAAAGACATGATTCGGACCATCATTGTCATTCAACCATCTCCTAAGCACTCGCCATCAATTGCAATGCCAAGGCACCGACCATAATGGCAGGAGCGACATAGAGCAGAATGTTCCATCGCTTTCGCTGCCTCTGCCGACTTTCGTACTCCTCTTCGCATTTTTTTTCGCCACATATGGGTGGGTCACGCTTGAGTGAAATTGGACACTGGCAAATCGTACAATGTCGGTGAGGGGGGACGTATGCATTCGAACTGGCTGATTTCGGCAAACCAGTTTTGCTACCCTTCCGTTTTTTTTCACTAGACTTTGAACTTTCAACATTGGCGCGAATTTGGTCCGCGAGTTTCTGCTTGTCCGCCATATGTCTCAACCTACCTCAATACGTGTCCCAGTGAAGGGCTTACCGGCCAAAGCATCAGCAATTCGGCCCAAATCACGCCCATCCAGTACAGCCAGAGGAAGATGATTGTCAATTGCTGCCTGTACACCGATTGGATCAATCACGCCCGAACCACCAGCCTTACCATGTACCGGTGGGCCGACGATTTCCTGTAACTCGGACAATGTCATAGATTCTATAGGGTGGGCGTCTGAATCCAATCTAGGGTCTGATGAATAAACGTGGGAGACATTTGTTGCAATCAGGCACCTTGTCGCTTTTGCCTCTATGGCCAATCGAATTGCGACGTTATCTGTGGTGTGTCCAGGCCTCGTTCCTCCCATCACGACCACTTGGTGCGCCTCAAGTCCTCTGGCAGCAGAAGCAACATCGGATGGAATCCCTCTACAGACATCTAGATTGGCCCCTTGCAGGATTTGTGCGACAATTGCAGCATTCAGCCTAGTTGCTGCGATCCCAATTTCATCTAGTGCTGCGACATCATCCAGTACCGGTTTGGCGAGTTCAATCGCTTCTCTGGCAGGAGCTCCACCTCCTACGACGATTCCAATCGGTGCATTGCAAGCCGAAAGGAGGTCTGCGAGTGAGGATAACCAAGCATGCCGTTCACTCTCTTCAGGGCGCAGTAAACTGCCACCAAGCGCGAGGACCAGAGGGGATGCCATCATACTAGTCGCATCGGTGACGATTCATGACACCTTCCCTTCCGGGCGGCTATGCCGCCGGAAGGATTGATGAGGGCCGAGCCAACCCCAAGCATGAGGAAGCGCAATGTCCGAGGATCTTGAGATGCAGCAGCGCCGCCTCAAGGCAAAGAATGCTCTGGACGATTTGAGCAACATGCGCGGCATGGGTACAGAACTTGTGACTGTGATTATTCCACCCGACCGGGCGATTCATGACGTGCGTCAACAATTGTCGCAAGAATTGGGTCAGGCATCCAATATCAAATCGAAACAAACCAAGAAACATGTGTCTGATGCGATTGAATCAGCCATATCTTCGATTAACAACATGAAGGCCACTCCTGAAAATGGAATTGCATTGTTCACCGGTCATGTGATTATTGGCAATAACAAAACACGAATGACCACGATTGTCATCGATGATCCCCCCGAACCTTTCCGCTCTTTCCGTTATCGCTGCGACAGCACCTTCGAAGTCACTCAGTTAGAGGACATGCTAATCGACAAAACCTGCTATGGGATTTTGGTGATTGATCGTGGTGAAGCTGCCTATGGTTTGGCTAGTGGAAAGTCCGTTCATTGCCAAGAAGAAATTCAATCCAATATCATGGGTAAGCACCGTCAAGGTGGTCAGTCAGCCCAGCGCTTCGAGAGATTGATTGAAGAACATGCGCACAAGTTTTTCAAGCGCACAGCAGAGCATGCAAGTAATTACTGGCTTGGTTTGATAGACAATATGGAAGGCATCATTATCGGAGGTCCAGGCCATACCAAGGACCAAGTTTTGAAAGGCGAATTCTTCCACCATGAAATTGCGAAGTTGGTGCGTAAACCAACCTTCGATGTGGGTTATTCAAATGAATCCGGATTACGTGAATTGGTTCAGAGAGCCGGCGGTTTGATGCATGAAATTGAGTTGGATGCTGAGCGACAATTGGTGAACGAATTTTTGGCAGAAATCATGCAGAAACATCCGAAAGCAACCTATGGTGAAATGATGGTTCGAAGTGCGCTTGACCAAGGAGCGGTCGATACCTTACTTCTTTCAGAGGGCTTGAAGAAAATTCGCCAAGGCTACACTTGTCGACAGTGTCAGCACGTTTGGCAGATTACTGCCGATCGTTTGGTCGAAATACCACCCTGCCCATCCTGTTCTGCTGCCCCTGATCAGGTTCGGGAAGATCCAGACAATACCATCTCCCTCATGGATGAGTTGACCCTCATGGCAGGACATTCATCAAGCAAAGTCAAACTGATTTCAATGGATACCGAGGAAGGTGCGACTTTGATGGAGGCCTTTGGTGGCCTGGCTGCTTTACTGCGCTACCCTTGGAGTTGATTCGATGCAGGCGTTGATTGACGAAGTTTTACCTTCACTCGAATTGGCCATGGCCGATGTTGGAGTGAAAGGTGATTTTTGGAAGAAAATGCTCTCTCGATCAAAAGAGGCTAGTCAGGGTGATTTGGCATTGCCATGTTTTCCATTTGCCAAGCAACTGGGCTGTTCTCCTGATGAAGCAGCAACTCAAATCGCCAACGCATTGCAGATCGGCGTCGGCGAAGCAGTTGCTGTAGGTCCCTATGTCAATATCCGGGCATCTATCGATTGGCTTGCAGCACAATTGTCGAAGAAACCTGAGGCCAAGGAATCCATTCTCATCGAGCATACCTCTGCCAATCCAAATGGACCGTTCCATGTAGGTCGCGCAAGAAATGCAGTTCTGGGTGATACCTTTGTCCGCATTTATCGTGCAGCAGGATACGACGTGACTGCCGAGTACTACGTTGATGACATGGGGAAGCAGGTTGGGATCCTCTGTTGGGCTTTGGAAAATCTCGAGGAAGAACAAGTCCAACAACTTCTGATTGAAGGGGAGATTCCGATTGAAGAATCACCACATTCCTCCAAAGATGATCATGCACGTGTTCTGTGGTATCAGGCAGCTAATTTGTTGAAGTCGAAAGATCCTGTC
>CATISE010000208.1 GCA_949538655.1 Marine Group II euryarchaeote MED-G33
AGACAGTTCATGGGCCGCGTCATTATGAAATGGGGTGGCGGGTTGATTTCTGATAAGTCAACACTCTGTACTCCCTATATTGATCGTATTACTGCGCTGGCAGAATGTGTTGGTAAATTGGTTTCAAGTGGGCATGAAGTCATAGTTGTACATGGAGCAGGATCTTTCGGTCATTTACGAGCACGTGAGTATAAATTATCAGAAGGGGACATACTTGGTTTTGATCAAAAAGATGCTGTTATTCTCGTGCGGAAAGATATGGATCGCCTGCATGAAATAGTTTTAGCGTCATTAAACACAATGGATACATTTAGCCACGCTCCGAGAGATTTTGTCACGAACACTGGGGCCAAATTTTTAGGAGATTTAGATCGTTTCCTTAGTCCAGGTGTACACATTACTTTCGGCGATGTTGTTGATTGCGACCCCCCACTCAATTTTGGTATCCTTTCCGGTGATGACTTGATGCTTCGCTTGAGTGTTGAGTTACCTGATGTAACACATGTAATCTTTGCAATGGGGGATACGCCCGGATTGATGACAACTCCTGGGGCTGATGGTGAATTGATACCAATATGGCGTGTAGATGATCAATTTTCGGGCCAGCACGAGCATGGTATCGATGTTACAGGTGGTATTTTCCTGAAAACAGAGCGGGCCGCTGCTATTTCTAAACACGTTGAACACGTTTGGTTCGTGGATGGATTACACACAGAACGTATTCTTGAAGTCGTGGAAAATGGCTATACTTATGGTACTAGAATCACGAATTCATAGTAACGATTGTACCGGCGTCTTCATTTGATGAATTGCCCTCCAGAGTTTGTGGAAGACATACAATCGCCCGCCCAAAGCGAATTGATTGATGCGGGTTATGATGCTGATCAAGTCGATATGATGTCTGAAAGAGTCATTTTAGTCGATGATTCAGATAACATACTCGGATCAATGAGTAAAGTTGAGGCTCATCAGGGAGAGGGGGTATTGCACCGTGCTTTCTCAATTCTATTGTTTGATGATGATAACCGCTTGTTAATGCAAAAACGTGCATCTCACAAAATTACGTTTCCCGACGTGTGGGCGAATACAGTGTGTAGCCACCCCCTACATTTGCCCGACGAGATTTCGGTTGATGGCTCAAAAAATGCGGCGATCCGAAAAATGGAACAGGAATTGGGTATACCGTTGGATTCAATACACCCAGATGAAATCCACCTCATAACACGTATGAAGTATCGTGCCAGAGCAGACGATGTATGGGTCGAGCATGAATTGGATCACATACTATTTGCACGTGCTCCTAGTGATATGGTGATCGATGTCAATTCAAATGAAATTTCTCAAATCGAATGGGTCACACAGTCTGAATTGAGCAATTGGTTGTCTGAACATTCAACCAGAGATGGAATCATAGCTCCGTGGTTCAGGCTGATCGCTGAAAATATTCTACCTGAGTGGTGGGGGAACCTTGACGGCCTGCCGGCTCTGGCAGACAAAGAGATACGGGATTTTGGTGATGTGACCATGGTAAATTCATCAGATACAGTTGCATCTAAGGCTGGCGTCATGACGGCCCTTAAATCTCACAAAGATGCAGTAGAAACACGTATTATTGCTGCTTTATCTAAATCTGAAAATGATCGACTTGAAGCGGCGATGAAACACTTAATCGAAGGTGGTGGCAAAAGATTGCGAGCCATTTTACCTTGGCTGGTTGCAGATGCAGTTGGCAATTCAAATGATGGATTATACGATTTAGGAGCATCCATCGAGATTATACACAATTTTACACTTGTTCATGATGACATCATGGACAACGATTCAGTGCGTAGGGGTCGACCAGCAGTTCACATTGAATTTGACAACCCAACCGCAATCAATGCCGGAGATGCCATGCTCGCTGTCGCATTTGAGGTACTTGCGGAATCCCAAAATTTCGATGATGTGCATTTCAGAGATTTGATACGAATTATTGGGAGTATGGTTCGCCGGGTTAGTGAAGGTCAGCAACAAGATATGTCATTTGAAGAACGTGAGAATGTCGGTGAGGATGAGTATCTACACATGATTAGTGGTAAGACTGCTGCTATGTTTACGACCTGCGCACGTACGGGGGCTCTTCTCTCTGGTGCTGACCAATCAACAGTGCAAACCATGGCAAAATGGGGTGAAAACGTAGGCTTATGCTTTCAATTAATGGATGACTTGATCGACGCTACAGGGGATAGTGATACCCTTGGTAAACCGGCTTGTAGTGATATTATCGAGGGTAAACAAACCCTCATTGCAATCCATGCATTACAACAAGACCCTGAATTACTGACTAATTTTTCAGAAGTATTTGGTTCTGGTATCGAAGAAACAGATCGGGAAGTCCTAGATACGGTTGTACAAGAACTGCGGAATTCAGGTTCGATACAGTATGCTCACGACAAAGCAATGAGTTACCACGCTGCAGCACACGAATGCCTCAACCAATTACCCATAACGCCCGCAATGCAGGTACTACGGGATTTAACCGATTTCCAAATGGTCCGGATTTCATAATCAGTCTGCGTAATATGATTCACCAGGAATTTCTGGTTTCATACCCTTGCGAGTACGAATGTCGCCGACGACTTTCTCCAGCAACATACGTGGTAATTCTTCGAATCCAGAGTTTTCGCTGTTCCAAATTGCACGTCCTTGTGATGCTGCGCGAATATCATTGGAGAATCCAAAACTCTCTGCAACCGGGACTGTTCCAATTACTGTAGTCGTTTCACCATCTGCAGGCATATCTTCGATTACTCCACGGCGCTGTGTAACTTCTCGAGTAACACCGCCGAGCCAGTCATTGGGCACGGACACGAAAAGCTTCTGCATTGGTTCCATAATCGTGGTTCCAGCACGAACCATTGCACCACGCATTGCATTGCGCATTGCGGGGATGGTCTGCGCAGGTCCACGGTGAATTGCGTCTTCGTGAAGTTTAGCATCGGTTAGTCGAACCAGCATTCCCATGGCTGGTTCTCCA
>CATISE010000209.1 GCA_949538655.1 Marine Group II euryarchaeote MED-G33
ACTCAGAACCTGAACCCATGTCAGAACCTGAACCTGAACCTGAACCTGAAATGGAGGGTGAGGAGGATTCCGATCCCGAGCCGGTTGTAGAAACACCACAGAAACGTGGCCCGCCCAGCAGAGGGCCGCCCGGGCATCGTGGACCGCCTTCACGTGGCCCACCACCTACACGTCGTGAACCGCCTACGGATGATTCGCCCGTCCAGGAAACTTCAGATGAATCTACATTCGATTCTGCCCTTGCCCGTATGACTGGAAAGGAAGCAGAAGTCATCGTAGATGCTGAGGAATTGGCAGCCAAAGAAGCAGCAGATGTTGCCGAGGAGATTTCTGTCGAAGCTAAAGAAAGCGACAAGTGGGAAGAACCGGAAGAAGAGGAAGAGGAGCCACTCCCTGAAATTGAACCCCTCCCACATGAGGCTGCTGAAGGCAGTCGATATCCTAAACTCAAGAAAGCAAATACTGGACGACTGAAGGATGCTCCTCTGAAAGGACATATCGTCCCACACACTCATTGGGATCGAGCTTGGTATTTGCCATTCCAAAAATACCGATATCGCCTCGTTGAATTGGTCGATGATTTGTTGGATCTAATGGAGAACAATCCGAAGGCATATCCTTCTTTCGAATTGGATGGGCAAACCGTTGTACTCGAGGACTATCTTGAAGTCAAACCAGAAAATGCAGAGCGAATTCAAAAGTTGGTGAAAAAAGGTCGATTGAATATAGGGCCATGGTATGTTCTTCCTGACGAATTCATTGTCGGGGGAGAAGCATTGGTTCGAAACCTGATGATGGGGCATCAAACTGCAAAACGTTGGGGCGGTCGTTCGGAAGTCGGATACGTCCCCGACCCCTTTGGGCATGTAGCACAATTGCCCGCGATTCTGAAAGGTGCAGGTTTAGACTCATTCATTTTCACACGAGGTGCAGGTCCTTGGATTCAAGAAGCAGGTGGAGTATTCAACTGGTATGCTAGCGATGGAAAATCCAAGGTACTAGCCGTGCAACAGGTCCCAGATTATCCAAACTTGATGGCTTGGGGCTTTGAGGAGCGGCCGCTCGATCGCAAAGATGGATTGGATGTCAACGTCGACACCGCAATGGAGCGCATGCAACGCCTTCTTGACAAACATGATGCACTTGGTTGGAAACCTGATGTGCTGTTGTTTGGCCAAGGTAGCGACCACACACATCCCCAACCTACGCTTCCCATGTTGATTGGGAAAGCAAGTCAAAAATTCAATGGGAAAATCAAGTTTGAACATTCGTCTTTCCCCGCATACATCGAGGAGTTGAAAGGGTGGCTTGGCAAGAAGAAGGTATTCCGCTACCAAGGCGAATTGCATTCAGGATGGGATCGAAACATTCTGTCAGGAGTCTTCAGTGCGCGATTGTATCTCAAGCGCGCCAATGATCAAGCCATGCGTGTGCTTAGAGATCGAGTCGAACAATTGAGCGCTATTTCTTGCGCACAAGGCGGACGGTTCCGTGGTGAGCGACTCGATTTGGCGTGGCGTGAAATTCTTCGCAACCATCCACATGACGACATCTGTGGATGCAGCGTGGATGAAACCCATGATGACATGGAGGTTCGCTTCAAACACGCCGAGCAAATCAGTGCTATGCTGGAAGAAGATTTGAGAATGGAATTGCGTGAGCAAATGGATCTCAGTCATGAAGATCGTGACGCGGTTCCTGTTCTACTGCACAACCCTCTGACCAAAGCATGGTCTGGCTCGCTGATGATCGACTTAGCCGTTCCAAAATTCAGATGCTGGTTAGACCACGGGTTGCCCGTGAAGATTGAGATGGCTGCTCCACCTGGCGATTGTTTAATCGAGACTTCAGGATTGCAAATCACACCTAAATCATGGGACTTGCATGTGCATTATGATCGTGTAGCCAATGTTGAATTGCCGCGAATCGTTGGTCGGATTCATGTTCATCGCCTGCCACCTGGTCTTTCTGTAGCACATATCTTGCCCGGAAGAGGTAGTCAGAGATTGCCGGCCGAGCCGGTGAATCTCGGCGGTGAGTTTGGACGAACGGATTGGATGGACAATGGCCTTGTCCGTGTGTTGTTCCGAGCAGATGGTCGATTCGACATCATGGACCACTCTACCGGCCGACATATTGTCGGCGCAGGACGACTAGAAGATTCTGAAGATGCTGGGGATTCCTATGATTGGTCCGCAGGTGGTCACCCAGTCCCACAAGCAGCAGGTCGTGGTGAAAAGATGGACAAGCGTGTCTTGGCAACAGATGAACGATTTGCAGATACTGATGAAGCGAATCGTCAAGTCTACTTGACAATCGAACAGCAAGACGATTGGACAGCGACGATACGCCTTCACATTGCTTGGGCTCTACCTCTTCGATTTGACAACGCTACTCAGAAGCGTAGTGAAGAAATGGAATGGAATACTATCGATCACTACATTACTTTGCGCAGTGGTCACGCCATGGTCGAAGTAGAAACATGGGTCAACAATGCCTGTGAAGATCACCGACTGAGGTTGCATGTACCCACAAGTGTTGACGCAAAGAATGTGCATGCTGGTGCAGCCTTCGA
>CATISE010000210.1 GCA_949538655.1 Marine Group II euryarchaeote MED-G33
GGACCGAATGGGTTGAGGACTGCGCAGATGAAATGGTTCGTTTACGCCATCTGGCCCGTTCGATTTTTAGTGGGCGAGTTTGGAAAAAATATCTTCGGAAAGCCATCCAAAATGCTAGTCCTCCGACCGGGGGTCGTGATGAAGCGAAGGCAGATGGTTTGGCGCAAGCTAGTGCTCTTGCAGCCGCCTGGTGGTATCGTTCAGAATCAGTACTATCTGAGGAATTGTGTTCGCGTAGGGATACGAGATTGGTATCTCGTCTACGGGGTGCCTTGGGCACACTTAGTGGGGGGCAGATTGATGATGAAGGGGCACCCGTGCTCCTCGTACCAGTCATGCAGGCATGGATGCCCAGCATTCATTCTGCACTGCTAAAAACCCCGTTGCCAGAACATGTCGAGGAGGAAGAAGAATGACAGAAGCTCATGTTGAAAACCAATTGTTTCGATTTACTCCAGCAATCAAGTTAGACCCACAGAGGGTTATCGATGAGATTGGTGGAAAGCGAAGCGGAGGGTATGTGACACTTTCTTTGGTTGCTCCTCGTGCAACATTGCTCATCGATATGGATGGAAAAATCATCGTTCATGGATGTCGTAAGCAGGATTTGGCTCATCTGGCTGCCAAAGAGGTTATGCTACGACTTGGAGAAGATGAATCTGGCATGACATTTGAAGTCGGGCCTGTTGTTGCAACATTCGATTTAGATTCAATCGTGTCGCTCGAAGGAGTTCCTGATCTCTATCCTGATGCTGTTTTCGATGCCGAATTGGATTGTCTCAGAATCGATGACACTCGCCATGAAATCAAAATGCTCCTATTCCGTAATGGGCGTGGGATTGCAACCGAAGCTCGGCATGGGAAATTGGTTTCAATGGCCGCAAGAAGGTGGAAACAACGTCTCTCCGATGAGAATTTGTTGGGTTGATGAAAATGGCAATCGTCGAGGGGCGATGGACCGGTCCTATTTGGGATACTCACCTCCATCTTGATCTCAATGGGAGAGGGATTGCTGCGGCCCAAGATTTTGCCAATGCAGGAGGTACTCACCTTTGTTTGGTTCACAAACCTGGATTCCCCAACCGCTTGCCGGATTCAATCGATGCAGTCAAAGATGCTTACACTGGAACATTAGACTTGGCGAGAGGTGTTCGGAGAGAGGTTGGACTTGACGTCCGGGTGATTTTGGGGCCACATCCAGTGGTCTGGGAGAAACAAATCCACACTCTGGGGTTGGATGTGGCAACCGAACTACATTTGGAATCTGTGGCACTGGCATTGGAGTTTTGCGCTGAAGGAGAAGCGGTTGCTTTAGGTGAAGTGGGTCGGCCACATTATCCTGTATCGGATGCGATTTGGTCCGCAGCCAACGAACAATTGGAGACAGTCATGCACATGGCCGCACAGGCAGATGTTCCCATCCAGTTGCATGTTGAGGAAAATGGCGCCCAAACAAATGCAGAATTGGCTGTACTTTGTGATCGTTCAGGTTTGGCTCGAAAACGAGCCATTCATCACTATGCTCCTTCGGATGTGAGTGGCTCATTCACCCACGGTTTGTCATCCTCTGTTAGCATGGGGAAAAATAGCCTAGCGAAAATCATGGAAACATATCGACATTGCACCTCAACGTGGACAATGGAGACTGACTATCTCGATGATCCCTCACGGCCCGGCGCTGTGTTGGGTCCGAAAACTGTGCCCAAAAGAACCCAAACGATGGTCCAAGACTTACTCGAAAATTTGGGTAAGGGTGAGGTCGAAGATTTGCTACACCAGGTCCACTCTTTCTGGCCCAGCACACTCTATGGTGAAATTGACCCGTAGGGTCAGTTCTGAGGGGCACCATCAAAACCCGTCTGCTGTCGAAGCCAACAGCCCAAAGGGCTGAGAGTGGTTTCATGTTGCAACTTGAAGGAAAAACTGCACTGGTGTTTGGTGTCGCCTCTGAAGACTCCATCGCATGGGCCATTTGCAATCGTTTGGCTGAAGCGGGTTGCAAACTGATTCTCGGTTATCAGAAGCGATTCATGAGTCGTGTATTCCAACTAAAGGACAAACTCGATGCGATTGAAGCGTTCTACCCAATCGATGTTGCTGCAGAGGATACTACAGCTGAATTTTTTCAGGATTGGCAGAAATCAGCACCGGGTTCAAAAGCAGATATCATCATTCATGCAATTGGGTTTGCACCCAGAGAATGTTTTGATCGACACATGTTGTTTGTCGAAGATGGGCCCCTCAATACCGCGATGACAATTTCTGCACACTCATTGCAACGAGTGATGCGTCATGCATTACCACATCTAGCACCAAATTCCTCAACCATTACTCTCACTTACGCAGCCAGTACCCGTTATGTCCCGAATTATGGTGTAATGAGTATCGCCAAAGCAGCGCTTGAAGCATGGGTTCGTGAATTGGCCATGCGGGTTGGTGAAGAAGGGCATCGTGTCAATGCAATTTCTTCAGGCCCCATACAGACATTGGCGGCCAGTGGGATCCCTGGTTTTGATGATATTCTCAACCATGTAGAACGCAATTCACCATTAAGACGAAATGTGAATCAGGATGATGTTGCGGGTTGTGCAGTTTGGCTCTCGAGCCCTCTTGGTTCAGGGGTGACGGGCCAAATCATCCATGTCGATGCGGGATATTCTAGCACGATGGTACCGGATAGTATCAACGATTGAGGTGGAAAATTGACGACCCTAGATGAAAACCCACAGGATCCGTTTGAACCCATTGCGGTCATCGGCATTGCAACCCTGTTGCCCGATGCACCAGATGTAGATTCATTTTGGCAGAACATTTTGTCTGCCAAGGTTTCACTGAAAGAAGTCCCAAACGGCCGTTGGAATCCATCTGATTTTTGGGCAGAGGGTGGACCGAAGAATGTTGATGAAAACAAAACCTATTCGAAAATTGGAGGTTGGATTGAAGATTACGAATTTGATTGGCGTCGATGGAAAACCCCACCGGGATCTCTCCCTCAAATCGACCTCACACAGCAATGGGCGGTCACGGTTAGTGCTGCTGCATTGGAAGATGCAGGTTACATGGGTGAAGGGGCTAGGGAATTACCGAAGGCTCGCACCGGTGTAATTTTTGCAAATGCATTGGGTGGCGAGAATCGAAACTTATCGAACCACCGAATATGGGCAGATCATTTCGCTAGACATGCTGTTGAAGCAGGTGGGATGCCCAGTGAAGGCAAAACTGCATTCAAGCAAGCCATTCTCGAGGGACTCCCTCGCGTTACTGAAGATACAATGCCGGGGGAACTTGCCAACGTCGTATCAGGTCGTGTTGCCAACCTTCTAGATTTACAGGGTCCGAATTATTCCACAGATGCTGCATGCGCCTCTACATTTGCCGCAATTCTTGACGCCTGTCGTTTGTTGCAAACTCGCCAAGTTGATCTGATGGTCGCAGGTGCAAGTGATCGGACGATGGATCCAGCAACATTCGCGAAATTCAGTGCAATTGGTGCTCTTTCAGCCACCCATTCTACTCCCTTTGATAGCCAAGCAAACGGATTTGTCATGGGTGAAGGTTCCGGTGCTCTCACATTGAAACGCCTCTCTGATGCCATTCACGATGGCGACAAAATACAGGCTGTGATTCGGGGGGTAGGCGCTAGTAGTGATGGCCGTGGAAAGGGTATCACCGCACCGAGTACTAGGGGCCAGATACAAGCAGTCAGTCGCGCCTACATGCAGGCGGGCTACGAATCAGCAACGGTTGAGTTAATCGAAGCACACGGCACTTCAACCGTGGTCGGTGACGCAACTGAATTGACCAGTCTTTCCTCTGCATTTTCCAATACACCCTCTGGCCAAACGGTTGCAGTCGGTTCGATTAAGAGCCAGATTGGACATCTAAAGGCAGCAGCTGGAATTGCGGGTTTAATCAAAGCCATTCGGGCAGTTGATACGGCGACAATACCTCCCAGTGCAGGCTTCTCGACCCCGAATGCAAATGTGGATTGGAGTACCAATCCATTCTATGTTCCAACCGAACCTCAACCGTGGACAACCCCAAGTGGCCATCCTCGTAGAGCAGGTGTATCCTCATTCGGATTTGGTGGGACAAATTTCCATTGCGCAATTGAGTCCTACGACCGAGATTATCATTCACTTATCGCCAACGAATTTGATGCACGGCGTGCGGCTTGGCTCAACCCGGGCCAGCCATCATCGGCACCTTTGCCTTCAACTGCAACATTATCACATTCAGAACTCAAGGAAATTGAGGGTGGTGCCTTACTGCTCAATGCACCGGATCTAGAATCATTGGTTCTGAAAATCAGTTTAATCCGAAGTGAATTGTTCACAGGATCTAACTTCGATGATGATCCGTATGGAAAGCGGCTATCCATCGTTCTCCCAGAGGCGAGTAAGGACTACGTCGCAGAAGGTGTTCGTTGCGCGATTGTGGCCAGCAATTGGGCCCAACTCTCCAAGCGATTCGACCTCCTGGAGAAATCGATTGAAGATCGTTCAAAGTGGGATTTCTTGGCCAAACAAATGGTGATGGTTACAGATACAGCACCTTTGCCTAAACAAGCCAAGGTTGCCCATCTCTATCCTGGTCAAGGGAGCCAATACGTGGGGATGACATTGGATTTATCCAAACGATACAGGTGTATCGGAGACACTTGGGATGAAGCAGATCTAACGATGACAGATGTACTCGATGGGGAATCATTGTCTTCATTCGTACTTCGAGAAAATCTTACAGAGGAACAAAAAAAGGAATCAGAATACAAACTCAAACAGACAGAATATACGCAACCCGCGATGTTAGCCGCGGATTTGGCACTATATCGTCTGATGAAAGAACATGGTCTTGAACCCGACATGGTAGCTGGGCACTCTTTGGGAGAATATGCAGCGCTGATGGTCGCGGGCATCCTCGATTTCGATAGTGCATTGCGCGCAGTGGCTGCACGAGGGACGGAAATGGGTGGTGTCGAGGTTCCAGATTGTGGGATTATGGCTTCGGTTTCAGCGCCCTATGAACAAATTGAGGCTGTATTGGATGCAGAAGAGGGGTATGTGATTGCAGCCAATAAAAACAGCCCAAAAATGACAGTCATTGCTGGTGAAACAGAGCCGATGAAGCGTGTGATGAGAATCTTCGACGAAGCAGGTGCACCCTGTGTACAACTTCAGACCAGTCATGCATTCCATTCACGAATCGTTGCCCCAGCAAATGAACCATTGCGTAGATTCCTAGAAGGTTTGGAAATCAATTTACCACAAATCCCCATCACCTCAAATTTTGATGGTGGTTGGTACCCCAACGTGGCTTTGGCAGGAAGTAGTCCCAAGGAAGCGATTCTCGCCAAACTCGCACCCCAAATGGCCTCAGCAGTTGAATGGACCAAGCAAATGGAAACAATGTATGATGGAGGCGCCCGCCTCTTCGTTGAGGTCGGGCCGAAACGAGCCCTCACATTATTCGCAGAACAAATATTCGAAGACAAACCAAAAATTGTGGCAAATACAAATCATCCGAAAGTGGGTGGGATCGCATCATTCCATGCAGCCCTTGCAGCACATGCGCTGTCTGGTCGAATTCCAAACATGCCTGATGCAGATAGCAATATTCTGACAGGGGCGTTCAAAGCAGGTGTCCAGGCATCACCCTCGACAGCCACTCCACAAGATATACGCGGGGTGTCTAGAAAAATTGTATCCACAAAAGAAAACAACTCCTCCCAAATTATCGAAGATCCAGAGGAAATAGAGCGCAAATCGAAGGAAATAGCGATTGCAAAGATTGTTTCTGAAATCAGTGGATTCCCGCTGCGAATGATCCATGGTTCGACAAATTTAGAGACAATTGGTTTGACGGAATCAAAAATTTACAAGATTCATGACAAAATCAAATCCAATTATCGTGTGAAAGGAACGACTAGCGCAAAGACACTTCCTGAATTGGTTGAATGGATGGATGAAGTCCCGAATGTTTCTCCCCCAATGAAACCACAATCCCATTTCCGCGAAAACCCTGTAGCGCCTGAAACCACTCCATCTCGTCGTAACGATGCCTATGTGTTCAGCGGAATCAGTCTAGGGCTACCTGGAATGGAAGAGGTGTTTGCACCAGAAACATTTGACAGAATTATTCGGGGTGATAATTTCATTTCAGAACTTTCCGATGAGATTAAACAACGTCTTCTGGATCGTAATTTAGTTCGAATCATCAAACATGCAGATGGTTCCGCAGAATTTGTACCATGCAATGATTTCAGTTTGATTCCACAACTTGCTGGCAGAAGCGGTCACTTTGATTTGGCTGAACAATATGGCGTCGACCCCAAGATCGTTGAAGCCATGGACATCACCACGTCTCTCGCCCTTGCTGCTGGCCTTGAAGCACTCAAGGACGCAGGTTTACCATTGGTCGCAGTCGAGCAGGTCAACAAAGCTGGGAAGCGCCTCATTCAACAATGGCACCTTCCAGAATCAGAGCGAAATCGTACCGGGGTCATCTTCGCATCCTGTTTCCCGGGGGTCGATCAAGCCATGCGCCATGCACAGAACAATGGAGCCGATGAAGAGGGCCATTTCGATCGTCGATTCTTATTACAAATACTGACCATGGGTCATTCTCAATTCGCACAGTATATCGGTGCTAGGGGGCCCAATATATCGATTAACAATGCATGTGCATCCACACCTTCTGCAATTGCAGTTGCTGAAGATTGGCTGAATACAGGCCGGTGTGATCGGATTATCATCGTCAGTGCTGATGATTCAACCAGTGACGAGTTGATGACTTGGATCGGCGCAGGTTTTGCAGCAGCTGGGGCCCATGCAATGGGTAACGCTGTAGAAGATGTCAGCCTTCCTTTCGATGCTCGCAGAAATGGAATGTTACTCGGGATGGGTGCGGCGGGCTTTGTCATCGAAAGGAACAGTCTCAGCGTCGAACGAGGTGTTACCCCCTATGTCGAACTCCTTGGAACGCACCTTGCCAATTCAGCCTTCCATCCTACACGGCTAGATGTTGAGCACGTATCCAATTCATTGGAGAATTTCATCACCAAGATGGAGCAGGATTGGGGCCTTAATCGACACTCGATTGCATCTCGTACTTCGTTTATGTCTCACGAACCAGCAACTCCTCCACGCGGTGGTTCAGCCGCAGCAGAAATCCAAGCGTTGAGGCGAACCTTCGGCGAAAGTGCATCGAAGATTATCATCACGAACACAAAAGGTTTCACAGGACACCCAATGGGCACGGGTATCGAAGATTCCGTTTCCATACGGGGTCTCTGCCAAGGCGAGTTCCCGCCCATTGCCAATTTCAAGCAACCAGACCCTGAATTGGGAGACCTTCGCCTATCGGTTGGCGGCCCAGTCGATGTAGAATATGTTGTTCGACATGCGGCTGGATTCGGTTCACAAATGGCATTCACCATGGTTCGGCGTATAGCGAATAATCTTGAGAGATTAGATCGAAGTCGCATTGCAAATTGGACTGCGAAGGTGGTGGGAGGGAATACAGATTTACGTATTCTGGATCGTAAATTGGTGGCCTACATCAACCCTGATGAGAAGATCATTGGCGGTGTACAGGGTGAGCCCTGGGCATTCGTTGAATCGGAGGAACCCAAACCTGAATTAATTCCACCTTCAAAACCAGTGATGATTGAGGAGGTGGCTCAAGTAAAATCTCCTCCTCAACCTGCAAACGATGTTTCTTCGAAAGTGGTCGAAGTCGTAGTCAAGCACACTGGATATCCTGAAGACTTCATTGAGCTGGACCAAGATCTTGAAGGTGAACTCGGAATTGATACTGTGAAACAAGCAGAAATCATGGCCGAATTACGGGATTTCTACAATTTACCGGTTGATGAATCATTTGTACTCAGCGAACACCCGACTCTCAACCACATGATTGCTTATCTCGGTCAAGATGAAAGTGAACCCGAAATTGAGGAAGCCATTCCAGTTGAACCAGTAACTCATCAACTTGTGGCCGAGGAAACCCCTGTCCATGCTGAACCTGAAAAAATGGGTGTAAGAAGGTGGCAGGTTGAGGTTGAGGAGTCCCCTCCTGAGGCCACAACTCCGCTTGAGATTGAAGGTCGAGTTGTTGCAGTCACAGATGACCCGTGGGGTGTCGCTGACACACTTTGCCACATTTTGGAGGCTGCAGGAATCGATACAGTCCGTATTATGCTGGACCCAAGTATTGTTTCAAAAGTCAAAATCGAGAAAGATGGACCAGTTGACATTATCCGCGTCGATCCAGGTAACCATGAACAGCTTGCAGAAGTTAGTGCCCATCTTGCAAAGGTGGGCGAGGTTGTAGCACTACTCCACTTGTCACCTCTTCGTCTGGCAGGTGTTGGCTGGGAAACAGAAACACAGCAGGCTCAACTAACTTCGACAACACATGGCCTGTTTGGCTTATTGAAATCTCTTGATACGCAATTGAGTTCAATCAAAGATGGTACTGTAATGTCTGTCAGTGCGATGGACGGCCGTCATGGTAATGCAAGCAGTCGCTTCAATGCCCTTGCTGCTGGTGCACATGGTATTGTCAAATCCTATGCAAAAGAGAAACCACATCTCCGTTGTCGGGCCGTCGATATCGACCCTGAATTACTTGCAGATCCGACCGCATTGGCCCACCAAATCTGGGCGGAAGCATTTGGTAGAACCTCACCACTGGAAGTAGGCCTATCTCGTGATGGTAATCGTTGGGCACTCCGTTTGTACGAGGAAGATTTACCTCATGAAATTCAATCATTGCAATCGGATGATGTTTGGGTTGTATCTGGTGGCGGTGCTGGGGTGACTGCCAGGTGTATTGTTGGGGTCGCGGAATCGAGTCGAAATGCTGGTGCGACGTTTATTCTCCTTGGGCGAACAAAGCTTGATGCTAGTATTGAACAGTGGTTGCAAGATGATGAAGAGGCCTTACAAAAACGGAAAATGAATCTGAGAGAGGAAATGATTGCTGAAAGCGAATCTGGTAAGGTGACCATGGTCGAATGGGACAGGGAATGGAACCAGAAAATTAGAAGCTTTGAGATACACAAAACGATACTCGAAATCCAAGCAACAGGCAACCGGGCATTATATGATGCGTGTGATGTGACGAATTCCAAATCGGTATCGAAAGTATTGACTGCAGTACGAAAAGAATGTGGGTCGATCACAGGAATTGTACACGGCGCTGGTCTTGAAGATTCAAAATTGGTTGCCGATAAATCTTGGGAAAAGTTCAACCAAATCATATCGGTGAAAATCGATGGCTGGAGGGCATTAATTGATGCCATTGGAGATGATTTACATCAACTTAGAACCCTTTGTGCATTCACCTCAATAGCAGGTCGTTTTGGAAATGGTGGGCAAGTCGATTATGCAGCCGCAAACAATATTCTCGATGCAGAAATGTGTCGTATTTCTCACCATGAGGACGCCCCGCGTGCAGTCGCAATCGCTTGGTCTGGTTGGCGTGACGTTGGGATGGCCACCCGTGGTTCATTGGAATCGGTGTTCCTACAAGCAGGAATCGAAACAATTCCAGTTGACATCGGAGTTGAAATATTCACTCACGAAATGCTTGCTGGTGGCAAGCGTCGCGTTGTTGCTGCGGGTGCATTGGGTATACTGGATGATGAGGACTGCAAACGGGCCCCGCCTCAAAAATTCCCTGCGGATACTGCCGGTGCACTTTCTGAACCCGAACGGTTTCCCTTTGTAGACCGAATACTCGAACATGACCAATACGCCGAGATCCTCACCGAATGTACACTTTCGACGGATCGCTTCCCATTTTTGGTTGATCATTCGATTGCAGGAACGCCCTATCACCCGGGTGTGATGGCCATGGAAATGTTTGCACAAAGTTCCCTTTTACTATACCCTATGTGTATTTTAGAAGGTTTTTCCGAAATTAAATTCGGTTTGCCAATCAAACTGATTAAAGAAGAAACTCGTATTCGTGTAAGGGCTAAATATTTCGATCAAGATCACAATTCATTGTTTATCAAATGCCATATTGAAAGTGACTTGGTAAATTCAAACGGTGAAATATTTGGCGAGCCCAGAATCCACCACGAAGGTATTGTCCGCCTTCTCAAAGAGGGTGCCAGTCGTGATTCTGAAGTGGCATTCTCTGATTCACCCGGAAGAGGAAAAGCTTCGTTCCAACCCAATTTTATCTATGACCGTTTTTTCCATGGGCCTCGATTCCAAGTCCATGGGGGCATGATTAAGGGTGTATCGGATGGGGACGATTTGGGTGTGGATGGAATTGCATTATTGCGCAATCAACTGCCCAACTCACAATTGTTTGACCAAGAACCAGCACTGTTAGAATCATTGCCGATGCTAATCGAAGCGTGTTTCCAAAATGCAGGCATGGTTGCGATGGAAGTCGATGGGATCTCAAGTTTACCGATTGGAATTGAAGAATGTGAAGTGCTCAAAGTTCCAGCAACACGTGATGAGTTGCGAGTACGAAGTTACCGGCGGGCAGAAGAAGAGGGTGGAGTCACGGTTCATGACGCCATGGTTTTCGATCGGAATCAGAAACCGATTGTTTCCCTCAAAGGTCTCAGGTTGAAAGGCATGGCGCCCGTACCAGAGGAGTTGCAATTCAGTCTAAAACGAAAGGGGAAATAACCAATTGAAAAACCGATTTTCCAATTGAGGAATTATGATGGAATTATGGCGCCCTAAGGGTCTGGTATCTCCACTACCGCTTCCCGATTCATGTGGTGTCAACAATGTTGTTGCCGTTTGGATGCCAGTCGGTGAATTCACCCCAAATGACCCACTACCAAATTTGTCAAATGTACCACTTGTAGATGCATTTGAAGCCTCCTCTTTCGTCACTGCCAAGCGGGCGCTTGAGCACGCTTCAGCTCGTTATGCCTTGGCCACACTCCTACGAGACATCGGTTTCGATCCTTTTGATCTAAGAGTTGTAAGAGATGAACATCGAAAACCCAAATTGGTTTGGAGTGATGATGAATCCAGAAACCGGGCCGGTGGTCCTTTGAGTCCACAATTGCCAGAAATCACATTGGGCCATTCAAATGGGGTTTCGATTGCAGCCGTATCCCTCGACGGTTCGTCAATCGGCCTCGATGCAGAACCCCTCGATGTGCCCCGCCCTCGAAACCTCCTAACAATGATGACCTCGGGGGAAGAGTTGCAATATCTTGAGCAATTGTGGGAGATTGACTCGCGGGTCGGAATGCAAGAGGCCACCCGCACTTGGGTGGTGAAGGAAGCCGTGCAGAAGGCATGTGGTTTGGGGATGCATGTGCCCCCTCAATCATTCTCAGTTCTGAATTGTGAAGAAGCGATTATTTCCCATGATGGACATGGCTTTCGTTTGGAAATACAATATTGGCGAGAATTACTCGATGGACGAGCTTTTGCCTTTGGGTTTTCAAGATTGATTGAAGTGGTCTAAACCAACTATTCCTGCTCAGTACTTTTTCCACCCAATGCGAGAAGGAGGCCCGGGACAAACAGTATTGTGAGCATACGAATCATGCTTTCAACCTCTACATCAAAGGCAATTGCCCAAAGTGGTGCAACAGCCGGCATGAAGATGAAACACATTCCGATTCCCACCTTTCTCGCCCAGTGCATGATGTCTGCCGGTGGGATATAGCCCTTGAATTTGCGGGAGTGGTCGGACCGAATTGGATAAGACTGAGGCGCGACCCCCGCAATCTAACGCGGATGTAGTGAAGGGGTTATCACCTGAGGTTTCCAACCTCATGTCACGGGTTCAAATCCCGTCGTCCGCACTTCTGAACTAACTACTGACGCATTGAAAAACCGCCGCCTTGAGCCAGCGCCAATGTCCCAGGGCAGCCATGGTGTCTCAATCAGCAATTCGGCTGAATATGAGGGTGAAGATGACCCACAAATTTTGGGTCGTAGGATCTGGAGAATTTTCCCTTATGTCCGTCCATATCGGCGCCGAGCCATGGTGGGTGTATCATCGAATATGCTTGCACGCGTATTCGATTTACTTCCATTCGTTTTCATCGGTTTTGCTGTGGATTATTACAGTGGGGTCACCGATTCGGGTGGCCGTTTAGGGCAATTTCGTGAATTTTTAGATGAGAACATTTTGGTCCATATCGGAGACCAAGCACTCTCTTATGGCATCCTGATTTTCCTTGGTTTTGCAGGTTTGGCAATTTTTCAAGGTGTGTCTGATTATTGTTGGCAAACTCTCGGGTACCAAGTACAACACGACCTCAGATTGGATGCTACTCAAAGTCTGATACGGATGGAAGCATCTTACTACGATCTCAGACAAACCGGAGTTCTGATGTCCGTCCTCTCCTCGGATGTCAATCAGTTGGAAGATGTCATCTCGGATTCATCGACATCGATTATTCGCATATTCACCACATTCATCACAGCCTTTGTCATTCTAATGATGATGTCTTGGAAATTAACTGCGGTACTTTTCGGCCCACTTGTTCTCATTTTCCCAATGGTGTATCTATTCTCAACACGAGTTCAGAGGAAATATCGCAAGCAAAGAGAATCGACAGGTGGGATCAATGCAGTTCTTGAAAATGTCATTTCTGGAATCGCAGTAGTACAGGCATACAATGCGCAAGAGTGGGAAATTTCACGAGTCGCAAATGAGAGTGAAGAATACCGTGATGAAGCCATTGGCGCCAGTCTTGATCGTAATCGATTCATCCCCGGTCTCTATGGTGTCGCAGGAATCGTGTATGGCCTCTTGGTCTCTGTGGGTGGCTGGTTGATGAAAGAGGGTGATATTTCCGTAGGTGCCTTTACCACGTTCCTTCTGATTATGACTCGTCTTTCGATGCCCTTGTTCATTTTTGGCATGCTGGTGAATCAACTACAACGTGGAGAAGCGGCCGCACGCCGTGTTTTCGCCATGGTTGATTTAGAACCAAGTATTGTTGATAAAGAGGGTGCAAAAGCGCTCGAAGGCTCGATTGACAGCATTGAATTCCGCGATGTTCATTTCACCTATCCTGGAACTGAGACACCAGTTTTGAATGGGATTTCATTCAATGTTGGGCAAGGTGGATTCTTGGGAGTCATGGGTCACACCGGCGCGGGTAAGTCAACAATTTTGAAATTGATTCTACGATATTATGAGCCAGATTCTGGCGAAGTTTTAGTCAATGGTCGCAACATCCAAGATATCACGTTAGACAGTGTCCGTGAGAAAATGGGATTCGTGAACCAAGATCCATTCTTGTTCTATGGTAGCATTCGGGACAATGTTGTCTATTCACGAGAAGCGAGTCTCGAAGAAGTAGAATCTGCCCTCAAGCTATCAGGAGCCAATGAATTTGTATCCAACATGGAGAATGGTGTCGATACCCTTGTCGGTGATCGTGGCGTGATGTTGTCGGGTGGACAACGTGCAAGGATTTCTCTGGCCAGAGCGATGCTGAAGAATCCGAGTTTGTTGATTCTTGACGAAGCATCCAGTGCATTGGATGCTGAAACAGAGCGTCAGATTCAGTCCAATCTACTTGGGACGGGTGGTTCTCGAACCACCATTGCTGTGGCCCATCGTTTGTCTACAATTCGAAATGCGGATGAGATTTTGTCGATGGTCGACGGTGCAGTGGTTGAACGAGGTACACATGATTTCCTTGTCTCTAACAACGGTGTTTATTCCAGTCAATGGGATATCCAGACGGGTGCGATTGGGGAGGAATAACTCCGTGTCTGAAATCGAGTGGGTTCGCATTGATGCAGGAACTGCTTGGTTAGGTGACAATCGCGGAGCGTTGATGCACGCAGGAAATGGCCCTCTACATGAAATTCGAATTCAAAATGAATTTGAAATTAGTGCAGAACCGATTACATTTGCACAGTGGAAAGAATTGACGGGCCAAGCTGTGGCCGGAGAGAATTCTGAAGATCCAGTAAATCGATTGACTCCATTGATGATTGAATCAGGTTTAATCGGTGTTCAGGGCAACCCCCGGCCACCATCTGAGGCGGAGTGGGCTCTGGCGGCTAAACAGGGTGCGATTGGTCCAGGGGCCGTCCAAGTCGAAGTATTGAGTGATCGCCCCCCTCGCAGTGGATACTGGGGGGCTCCTTGCGATGGAAGGCCCTGGGTTCCAGGTGTCCGTGCCGGAGGAGTTTCAGACCATACTGCCCATACAACACGTGTTTGGAGAGGACCAGGCACAATGCGTGGTGCAACCCCCCGGGGCGTATCACGTCCACAGATGGGATTCCGATTGGTTCGCTCAACAAAATATGAGGATGGTTTGCATATGCCCCAAGCCCCCTCAAAATCAGATCTTATTTTTCGAGAATCCATCATTGCATTATTGATTGGTATTTTACCGAGTTTTACTTGGGCTTACTTCAATGCCAGTCCGAATTATTTGTCTGAGAGTTGGCTAAATATTGCAGTAGGAGGGATTTTCTTTTCTTTGATGACCGCCTTCCTTTGGCGACCCAAAACCTCATCGTTTTCAGTTCAGGATGGAAAAATGCGTAGAGATTAGGAACGATCTTTATCATCGATTTGCAATCCTGCATTTTTCGAAATGTGAATTCTCCACCATGCAGTCAAGACCCCCCATCCATATGACCAATGCATTAGCAATGTCATCACTGGTGCCAACAAAACAGTCGTTGGTGTACGCGATGGCGATGTACCGAGGGCTGCGCCCAACCAACATAAGCCGAGATAAAGTCCTGCAAGGGTGGCTGGGAGATGTACCATCATGCGTTCCAACCCCATTGGCAGCGATTCCAAGGAAATATCCCAAAAGTTTGGCCAAACAATGCCACCATTTACTGAACCATAGACAAACGAGGCCAGAGCGGCTAGAACCAATAATGGAAACAGTCCAACGGCAGTATGGCTCCAAGATTTCATCCCGGGATGAATATCACTCGCCAAAATTCGGACCAGGCCATAATTTCGAATCTGCTTTCGAACCCGGTTTGGGTCTCTTCGTCGATGCCACATGATTGCATCTCGATCTTGCCACAATTTGTGTCCGGCTTTCTCGATACGATAATCCATCATCGCATCTTCACAACCGATGGCACCTTTGTCAAAGCCATTGATTTCATCAAGCACAGATTTTCGATAAGCAGCATTCACACCAGGCAATTGCTCTGCAGGTGTCAACTGTTCAGTACCCCGATTACCATAATTTGTACCTGCTGTGACCCATTTTGAACAGAATGTCACATCGATTACTCGTTGCCAAAAAGTAGACCGTTGATCCGGGGGTGCAAAATTCGGACCCCCAACACCTGCTACATCATCTCTCTCAAACCAACGGACAAGATTTTCCACCCAATCTTCTGGTACCCAAACATCGTCATCAGTGAATAGAACCAGTTCACAATCAATGGCATCAAGGGCAACATTGCACGCATCAGCACGGGTTCGACTTCCTTTGTCATCAACCCAAGTTGCTCCTTTTGCCACTGCAACGGCTTCTCCAGGATCACCCGTCGGCCCAACGGCGACAACTTCCAAAGGACCATCCCATGATTGATTGGACAAACCTTCCAAGGCAATTTCCAACTCATTCGCATTGCGAAGTGTGGGGATAATCACGCACACCTTGGGTGTTGCCATGCTTTACGCGGGTTCACGCATCGCCTTCAATTCTTGGTGCGAGGAAGTAGATACAACGCCCAGCTCCATCAGCAAATTCAAATTCCAAACGAAGTGGATGGTTTTCATTGAAGAACAAGGACACGCTGTCCACAATTGCTTCCATACGCTTGGCCATGGGATAGAGTAAGGAAAGGCTGTATTGACTCTTCACAGGGCCATCACAAACCAAATCCTGTAATTCACCGGCATCGTATGAAACATT
Source organism: Marine Group II euryarchaeote MED-G33 (assembly GCA_949538655.1). Lineage (GTDB taxonomy): Archaea > Thermoplasmatota > Poseidoniia > Poseidoniales > Thalassarchaeaceae > MGIIb-P. The sequence continues at coordinate 15,863 of CATISE010000210.1, forward strand.
GACAGTATCAGTATCGCCACTTACGTTCACGCCAAATGATTGAGCGTTAAGTGAAATGGTTGCCAAATCACCGACTTGTTTAGCGGCTCGGAGAGCACGACTGAATTTAATTGCTGAAAGTTTCACAGAACTGTGTAATTCGACGTCAGGGACTTTGGGTTCTAGCATGGTTGCACGATCCAATGGTCGAATGGTTCGATTGATTTCTCCAACCTGGATATTGACCCTTCCATCGTTCTCATCGTAATTCATTTCGATGAGGTCACCAGATTCAGCCAATCCGATGAGATCATGAAGTTTCTTCAATTCAAATCCGATTGTACAGGGTTCACATTCCCAGGCTTCAAAGGCGGCTGCATCAATTTCCATTCGCACCATTGCGACGTGCATTGCGTCAACAGCACGCACTTCGATATGGCCATCTTCAAATTTGAATTTAGCATCCTCAACAAGCACTGTTAGGATGTCGACGATGGTTCTCATCGTATCTTGTTTTGCAGTAATATTCAGCATCGGACCACCTTACGCACCAACTTCTGAGTAAAGGGGGCTAAAAAGGGTTGACTTCCGAACACCTACGGTGATTGAAGGAAATCAATACTCACGCCACCCATGCCCACATTCTGCACAGGTCAGAATTCGGGTCTCCGGTTCATCGGATGAGCGTGTTTGTTGAAGTTCTGCATAGACTTGATCCGAGTCACATTTTGGACAGATGTAGGTATTTGTAGTCAAAACACCACGAATTTGATCGGCGTCTTCGATGACCCTTCGGTCTCTGGCTTCTGACTTGCTGGATGAGGTCGCCTTGGAGATATCAACTTCCTCATCTCCAATCTGGATTTTGTTTTCAGCAGTACCATGGTATCCACATTCATAGTTAGGACATTTGATGATTCCATTAGGGTCTGGGAATGATAGTGTTCCACATGCAGGACAGAACATGTCTCCAGCCGTGGAATCAGTATACTTGAATCATGTGGTTCATCGGCTTTCGAATATCCCATTCCGCACGGACTTTGAAGGAGAGGGGGCTGCGTTAATTGTGAAACTCGTTTGGGACTGGCGATTTGCCCGCGTCTACGATGAAAATGACCACCTCGTAGACGAATGTATCTGGGGTGGAAAACAGACCCCTGATACTTTGGCCGATCGATTGATTCAGTTAATGCATGGGAGAATGTCCGTTGAAGCCCGTACCCTCGGCGATCGTTTTCCCGATTCAGAATCGCATCCACCCACATCAATCCAGTCCTGGCCTGATTTGACCTCCAATCAATCCGATCTCTTGCAAGAGGCCTCTCTCAGAGTTGCGGAACGAGGTGTTGCGGATGCTGCTTCGAATCCCGACTCCAGATTGGAACATTTGGTCCAAGCAACAGAAGAGATGCGAAACGCTCACAATACACTTGAATCGAGAATCGTAGAATGGGCTGGCCTTTTTCTTCCGAGTTTAGATTTAGATCAGCAACGCAGCCACATCGCTCCAGCATTCGCCTCATCATCCAATTTGAAAGAAGCCGCAGTTTTACTCGATGTTCAATCAACAGAGGTTGAAGTTGGAGAAAAAGAATGGCGCGGGATTCAATCAGTGGCTAAATCAACAGTGAATGGGGCTACAGATATTGAACGGATGGAAGATTCTGTTCGAGAGCTATCGAATATTCATTTACCATCTCTTTCATTATTGCTTGGACCACTTTTGTCTGCAAAACTTTGCACAAGCGCCCATGGACGGGCTCGACTTGCACGGCTTCCAGCAAGCACAATCCAAGTTATCGGTGCTGAGAAAGCCTTCTTCATGCATATTCAACAAGGCACACCTCCACCTAAACATGGACATATCTTCCAGCACTCTTGGATTTCAAGAAGTCCCAAATGGGCTCGGGGCTCAATTGCTAGAATGCTTGCCTCAAAAGCAGCCATTGCCGCACGAGTCGATCATTTCGGAGGTGAGCCTTGGACCTCGAAACAAGTTTCAGAGGTCGAGAAAAAAGTCGGAGAGATTCGTGCACGGAAAAGCAGGAGGTGATACTTTTGCAATCATTGTCCGATCGAGTTCAAATTCGTGGACGAAGCCTTTGGTCACGAAACGCGGTCAAAGGCACCAGTTTGCGTGGAGAGCGTTTGAAGAGAGACGGTCGGAAAGAGTGGAGACAATGGAATCCACGTACATCGAAACTTGGCGCAGCTCTCCTCAAGGCCACAAAACCAGATTTTTTACCCGCTCCAGGTTCTATGTGTTTGTATTTAGGTTCAGGCCATGGTACGACGATTAGCCACCTACACGATCATGTATGTGGAACAAAGAATCATCTCAAGGGATGTGTGATTGCTGTGGACATATCATCAAGATGTATCCGTGATTTGATTCGCCTTTGCAAAACTCGTCCTGGCATCATTCCCTTATTGGCAGACTGCCGTTCATCAGAACAGATTGTGCCCTTTGTCACGAAGAGAGTGCCATGGTTGTTTCAAGACGTATCGCAATCCGGTCAAGTGGAGATGTTTATCGATTCCTGTAACCAATTCTTAGCGCCCGATGGAGTTGGATTACTTTCCCTCAAATCAGCCAGTGAGCGTGACACCAAAGGGGCTTTTGCACACGCTGAAAAGCGACTCTTGGAGGCTGGTTTCACACTTATTGAGAAAATTGATTTGACAGGATGGGAAGAGCAGCATGTTCTATTTCACGTGGTGTTTTGATGCCGGAATTACCAGAAGTCGAAACGGTACGTCGCGGCCTGTTGAGTTTAATTGGAAAAGAAATTCTAGCAGTTGAATTGAATCGAACAAATCTGCGATTTCCATTTCCAGAAGACATGGATTCAATTACAGGTCGAAAAATCCTCAGTATTGATCGAAGAGCGAAATATCTACTCATCCGCCTTGAAAATGATTTGACCTTGCTCTCCCATTTGGGAATGACAGGTCGTTTTGGATACGAACTTGAAGGAAAACACGATCATGTGATTATTGATTTTGTAGATGGTTCGCGTTTGGTTTACACCGATCCTAGGCGTTTTGGAATTATGGATCTCATTCGTGGTAGCGATGATCACAAATTGCTGAACCACCTCGGGCCCGAACCTCTTGATTCAGAATGGAGTGGTGCTCAATTATACGAATCACTTCGGGGGCGGAATGTTTCAATCAAGTCTGCCTTATTGGATCAGAAGATTGTAGTTGGTATTGGGAACATCTACGCCTGTGAGATACTGTTTAGGGCCGGAGTTTCACCTAAGCGTTTGGCGAAAAATGTATCAAAAAAGAAAGCCGAGGAAATTTACAACCAAACACAAACCGTATTACTGACAGCCATTGAAGCAGGTGGTTCAACTCTTAGAGATGGCCAGTTCAAACAAATCGATGGGAATTTAGGTTATTTTCCACATGAATTTGCCGCGTATGATCGTGAAGGGGAAAAATGTGTTTCTGTAGAATGCACAAATACCATCAAAAGAGTGGTTCAATCGGGCCGTTCAACGTTCTTTTGCAATCATTGTCAAAGGTAAACGGCTCACTGCGCCATATTATGCTATATTATCACACATATTATCAGTTCTCTGGATATCTGAAAAACAGCCAAAAAACGCTTTTTTGGAGTATTTCTGGCCCCTCGTCTTTAAATACTGACCGAAAAAGGCGGAATCGCTCGACAAGTATCGAGTAGGATGGAAAAATGGAAATGAATGATAAAGGAATGATGGCGGAATTGATCGGCAGTATGACGGTCACTTTGTTGGTTTTCGGCGACTATGCTACAGCAGAAACGCACGGAACTGCAGCAGCAGCGGGGTTGGCAGGTCTAACCCTCGGAATCATGTGGATGACCTTCAAGGGTTCACAGATTCTACCGGTAATCACCATTGGTCGAATGGCTGCTGGTGAAGATGACTGGGAAACTGGTGCAACCAACTTTGCAATGCAAATCCTCGGCGGTTTGCTCGGTGCAGCAGTTTTGTATTGGGGCATGGACACCACAAATCTAACCACCGGATCTACTGATGACATCACGGCTGCTACTGTTGCAATCGCACTATTGGGTGGATTCTTGCTGATGTCAGTTTGGAATCGACTTGGAGCAGGCTGGGAATCAGCAGCCTTCACTTCAGTCTTGATTTTGGCTGGAATGGAACTTGCAACTGCAAGTAATCTTGGAAGCATGATTGTCACCTCTGGCTGGGAATCTGCAAACATGGTTACCACCTTTGGAACCATGATTATCGGCGGAATTGGCGCAGCAGCAGCATTGATGCTCGGCGACCAAATCTTCGAAGAAGAGTAAACCAAAACTGGTTGAAAATCAAGATGACATACGGGCGATTCGGGGGCGGCTTTCCGCCCCCGTCTCGTCCTTTTTTTTATTCAATAATTCCTCAGCGTTAAGGGCCGTGACCCCCACGGAGATTCATGGAGTTCCCAGTCGATTTCTGGGGTGTCCCTGCACATCTCGTGTTTGAACTACTGGGATACGTTGCAGGATTTTTTTTCCTCATGCGTGAAAGGCGCCTGCACGGCGACACAGTCGACAGTGAAAATCGGGCTTGGTTGATATTGGCAGCCTTGGTTGGGGCTCTTTTCGGTGCGCGCCTTCTTGCATTGCTCGAGCACTCCAATGAGATTGGTTCGGATATCCCAATTCTATTCGTCGGTGGCAAGACCATCGTCGGGGGTTTACTCGGTGGTACGTTCGGAATAGAGATCGCAAAGAAAATGCTCGGGATTACAGTTCGTACGGGCGATGTCTATGTGACCCCACTCATCATTTCGATGGCCATTGGAAGGATTGGTTGTTTCCTGACAGGGTTGCCCGATGCAACCTATGGGTATCATACAGATTTGCCGTGGGGTGTTGATTTTGGTGATGGACCACGCCATCCCACCCAATTGTATGGGATTCTCGCACTTGGTGCAATTTGGGCCTTCCTTGAGAAGTGGGAAACTCCGATCATTGGTGAGAGATTCCAGACTTTCATGGTCTTGTATTTGATTTGGAGGATTGTTGTTGATTCAATCAAAGACACCACACCGGTGGAATGGATCGGATTGACTCCGATTCAATGGGCGTGTGTTCTAGGACTTGTGTGGTTCTTTACCTACGGTAAGCCGGGTCAACGTTCAATAGAAGACGTCACCCACCCTGATGTATGAGCGGCAAGATTCGGGACTACTTGTTCTACGATTCTGCCACCAGCGTTTGCTCAGACTGTCTGCGTAGGGCTGAGGGGAAAATCATCATCCAGGAAAAAAATGTCTACATGGATAAGCTCTGTTATTCCTGTGGGAAACGGGAGAAAGTATTGCTCTCCGATGATGCAGACTATTATCGACGATGTCGAGAGGTATATGTCAAACCCAGTGAAATGCCCGAAAAATGGAATACACCGATGAAGTATGGATGCCCCTACGACTGTGGACTTTGCCCATCTCACGAACAACATTCTTGTCTGACATTGATTGAAGTGACAGATCATTGCAATCTCAAGTGCCCTATTTGCTATGCGGGCAGTGGACCGGAGCGCAAGGAAGATTACCGTTCATTGGAACATATCATCCAGATGTTGGATGCCGTGGTTGAAAATGAGCTGGAGCCAGATGTGATTCAAATTTCAGGAGGTGAACCAACTCTTCATCCAAATTTCTTCGAGATTCTCGATGCGGTTCGTGAACGTCCGGTTCAACACTTGATGGTCAACACAAATGGAATCCGCATCGCCAATGAGCCCGAATTCGCCGCGAGACTGGCTGAATACAAACCCGGCTTCGAATTGTACCTACAGTTCGACAGTCTAGAGAGAGAACCATTGATGCGCCTTCGTGGTGCTGATCTTCGGGATGTTCGACGTAAAGCATTGGAAAATCTTGAGGCTCACAATGTCTCAACTACGCTCGTCGTCACTTTACAAAAGGGTTTGAATGACCATGAAATTGGTGAAATCATCGAGCATGCGCTCTCCTGGAATTGTGTTCGTGGTGTCACCTTCCAACCAATTCAGGAAGCGGGTCGACACGATGACTACGACGTTTCTAAGGATCGGCTGACACTTTCCGAGGTTCGACGGATGATTGGGGAACAATCTGACACCTTCGAGGTTGAAGACATGCTTCCAGTTCCTTGTCACCCCGATTCCATCGCCATGGCCTATGCCCTTAGGATGGGTGGAACCACCGTTCCCCTCACACGTCATATCGATGATGAAACCCTTCTTGCAGGTCCACGTTCAACCATTCAATTTGAGCAAGATCAGGAATTGAAAGCCAAAGTACTGAGTTTACTTTCAACCGCACACAGCCCTGATTCAGCCGGACATTCTCTGGCACAATTGTTGTGCTGTCTACCCGAACTTGAGATGCCAACCCAATTCTCTTACGACAATGTATTCCGTATCATCATCATGGATTTCATCGACGCTCACTCATTCGATTTGCGTAGCGTGAAGAAAACTTGTGTACATATTGTCAGCCCAGACCTCCGTTTGATTCCCTTCGACACCTACAACATGTTCTATCGAGGGGAATTGGAAGAGACAGTTCTCGAACCAATACGTCGAGAGCTTGCACTTGCGGGCATGGCACTTTTAACGCCGAAAGAGAAGCGTAATTTGATTGGGAACTTACCCATGGCACAAGGAGAGGTCGCCGATGAGTGATGAGTATGAACCAGACACTCCGATCATGTCTGTTGAAACTCCGAGTTTGACAGGAACTCCCACAGTACTGACTGGTTCTGAAGCATCTCCGTCTACTCCAGATGGTTCTGGTGAATACAATTTCATCACGGGGCCAGATGGTCAAACCTACGCTGTGATGAAGGAACCATTCGTTTGGAAGAAGTTCTTCATTGGTCTCGGAATACCCCTTTTCTTGATGATCATTCCAATCATCCTCGCAAGTATTGCGGAAGGGATGGACCCCTGGGACGATGAGTACGAAAACGAAAAAATCGATTTGCAATTGGTCAATGGCACTACTTACGCAACGGATTACAATCTCGGGGCCGATAAGGAACTCGAATGGTGTTGGTTTGGTGAATCAGGCGGACAATCTGGAGATGACTGGTATTATTGTGAACCCACCAACGAATCTTCGTTGACCATATTTGCCATTGAAGAGCAATCATTTTCTCTGTTCCGCGGGAATGGCACATCCTATTATGCGAATTTTACCCTGGAATCTAATCAGTCAATTGATGGCTGCGATATTCGAGTATCGGGTAATGGTTGGGTGTTTTGTAAAGCCCATCAAACGCCGTCAAGTCATTTACACATCATTGAGGAGACATATTACAATGGCGACTATAGTTCCGACGAAGTTGGCCAATGGAATGGTACATCAGGTTTGGTTGAATTTGACAATGGAGTGGACCACGGCTCGCAAGTTCCGATGACAATCTATGCGCGTGGTGAGGTCGGTCATTGGACTGAAGATGAAGGCGTATTCTATTTCGATAGTGGAGATGACCATGGTTCTTCTATCGAAATTAATATTGAAACACGCGATATCGACTCCTACGAAGAGGCTGAAAATACTCAAAATACAATCGATGTATTGCTTGGAATTTCGTGGATCATCTGCCTGGCTGCACCCCTTCTATCGATTGTAATGATGGTTTACGGATTTGCTGTGAGCGGAGCGAAAGCAATGGGTGTTGGTGCAACGGTCGCTCTCGTATCGTACCCCATCATCGGATTCTTTGGCTGTATCGCCGTCATGGCCGGTGGCTGGTGAACCAAATTTCGACATTTTTTTGTCATCTATGTCCGCAGTGTTCATAGACGAATTTCGGTGAGGGCCATCTGAATCACAGATTCAGAGATGATCACATGTGCAAAGAAACAGAAGCCAAGTTGTATGCTGAAGGAATCGCTACGTTCGCCTTGACGTTCGTCGGAGCAGGAGCCATTTGGGTATCGGGGGGGGATTTGTTGACCGTGGCTGTAGCGCATGGAATGATTCTTTCAGTCATGGTGACGGCAACGATGAATATCTCTGGAGGCCACATCAATCCAGCCATCACGATTGGATTCATGGCGACCAAGAGAATTGATTCTAAACTCGGTATGAAGTACATCGCAGCCCAACTGGCTGGTGCCTTACTTGCAGGTGGCATTCTATATTCCATCGGTGCGGGTGGCGTGGGTACGCCTGCTCCAGGTGATACGATTATCGAAGTGAGTACTCAGCAAGCGATTTTGATTGAAGCGATCCTCACCTTCCTTCTCATGACGGTGATCATGGGCACTGCGGTCGATGACCGTGCTCCAGCGGGAATTGCCGGATTCGGTATTGGTCTGGTGGTCATGGCAGACATCCTCATGGGTGGTCCACTCACTGGCGCGGCAATGAATCCAGCTCGCTGGGCTGGTGTCTGGGTCTTTGGTGACATGGAGAATAATATCGATCTCATCATCTACACAGTGGGTCCAATTATGGGTGCCTTACTCGGTGTCCTATTGTGGGACAAGATGACACCCGGTGAAGAATCGGAATGATTCACCATTGCAGATACTTGCAAAGGAAGAACCATATCCTGATATTGCAACGCAATAGTATGGTCACCAAGGAACACAAACCATGGGCTCAGAGGAGCAGAGCAAAATCTTTCTATGGAAATCCTAAGGCCGAATTTCCCTATCCGCTGAGTAGAAGTAAACTTGAGAACTCATTCAGATGCCCACGCTGTTTTTGGATTGATCGTGTTGCAGGAATGGCTTTCAGTGACATGGTTAGAATGAATCTTAACCTGCAGA
>CATISE010000211.1 GCA_949538655.1 Marine Group II euryarchaeote MED-G33
CCTTGACCTTGGCCCTGACCTTGGCCTTGACCTTGGCCCTGACCTTGGCCTTGGCCTTCGCCTTGACCTTGGTCTTCAGATTCGCCGCCACCTTCGGTGCCGCCGTTTCCGGAGCCGGTTTCAGCGTCTTGGTAATCTGGATCATAGGCATCGGGTATACCGTCGCCGTCAGAGTCAGAGTACTCGCCATCGTTCGGGTCGTTCGGGAAAGGGTCACTGCCATCAGGTCGACCGTCGCCGTCTGTATCCGCACTGTTAGGGTTGGTACCCTGTGCGTATTCTTGGGCTGCAGTCAAACCATCATTGTCAGCATCGCTGTTGGCGTCGCCACCGTTGTTAGGGTTGAGGCCGTGGGCCACTTCCCATCCATCGGGGAGTCCGTCTCCATCGCTGTCTGACTTGGTCATATCCGTTCCGTGCGATTGTTCCTCTGCATTGGTGAGACCGTCACCATCCCAATCGGCGCCGCCGTCAGACGGGTCGAGGGGGTCAGTACCGTCACCACTGACAACGGACGAAGCCGTCATCAGAATGAGGAACAATGCTACTAGCATGCTCAGGTTCTTTCGGTTGTTCATTTCATTTCACTTCCTTTTTTTTTGTAAACCATTTCAGAGAACCCACCGTTCTCTCTTTCCAGGAATAGCCAGCTTTTCTGACGTGTTCTCTGGGAGGATCTGTGGGTTCGAATGCTTGCGCTGGGTATAATCGCAAATGTCTGGCCAGAAATATGGAGCGGTTTCACGCTTCAACGGGTCTTTCCCGTCTTCCATATTTCCTTGCAGTACCTTGTTTGAGCCCCCAATTGCAGTCAATTCTGTCACTGTTCGTTCATAGGGAACCCGATGTTCCCTCTAACTACCGCTTGAACTGGCCCTATATCAATAATCTGTCAAAACGCCTCAATGGCCCCTTCCAAAAACCGTGCTAAGGGGTTAATTGACGCAGTTGGGCACGGAATTTGGCAGTTCGAAGGAAGAATAAGACTGGGACCAAGAGTGTGGAGATCAACAAGCCTACGAGGAGTAGGTTTCCCCATAGCTCGATGCCTCGGAAGAAGAGGAGCCAAACGATCCAGCCACCTGCGAGCCAGAAAATCGAACCGTATCGTCGTGCGAAGAGCGACATCCGGGCTAACGCAGTGCGCTCATCGTAGAGGCCTGGGACTTCTTCAGCAGGCAAGTATCCCTGTTCAACAGCACATCGTACGCAGACCAAGTGTCGAGGTCCGTTGCCATCGATGAATTGGTCAGCTGGATACTGACCTTTACAGAGGCGGCAGGTGGGCATTAAACAAGTCGAGCCGATGACATATCTTGAACGCTTCGCAGTCTTACTGACCAAGGAAGTCGTGGAAGATGGTTAGGCCATTCGCCGAACCTGCAGATTCGGGATGGTACTGAACGCCGGTAACCGGTAATTCCGGATGGCACAATTCCATGACGATTTGGTTGGTTGCAGCATCTGTGGATTTGACCTCAAGACAATCGTTGGTTGGAGTGAGGGCAAGACTGTGGTAACGTGTCATCACTTGATACTGATTTCCTGAAAGAATCCCATCCGGTACGCCGTGAACCGCACCATGTTCGGAGGGGCCAAGTTTCCACCCCGCAGCAAGTCCGATGGCTTGGTGTCCAAGGCAGATACCGAGCAATGGGGGAGTTTGTCCCGCCAATGCAGCATATGCAAATGACATGGTGAGTTCCGACTGTTCAGGTCGGCCAGGCCCTGGCCCGAGTACAATATGCGTCGGTTTCAAGTTTGCAAGTAATGAGGATGGTGTGTCAACTTCCAAACGTCCGGGGACGATGATAACTTCTGCACCCATTGTGGCGAATGCATGTACAATGTTCCAAGTAAATGAGTCCAAATTATCGACAAACAAAATCCGGTGATGAGTCGTGGCCTCTAATGTAAGACCCGGGTACCAAACGACGGGTTTCGGAACTTTTGGTAGTGAACGTGGCAACAAACTAGAGTCGCGGCTCTCGATGAGATGTTGTACCGAAGTTGTGATGGGTGGAATGGGATGGATATTCACTGAAGATGTATCCCTGGGTGAATGATTTGTTTCACCTGCGGGGGAAAAACCCCATGCTGCCCTACAAATTGCTTGGGCTTTCCACTTGGCTTCTTCGACCTCCTGTAGAGGATCTGAACCGATGACCAATCCTCCACCAGCTTGTACAGTGGCTTTCCATGTGTTATCATCAAATCTTGCCTCAAGTGTACGAATGAGAATATTCCACTGTGATTGCCCAGTTCTAGGATCAAGATGGCCAATTGAGCCAGTCCATGCATGGCGTGGGGTTTTCTCGAGTTCGTCGATAGCAGCGATTGTTGCACTCTTTGGACAACCTGTGATGCTCCCTCCAGGGAAAACCGATTGGAGGGCATCGAAACCATCCTTTTCGGGACTGAGAGTACCTTCCACTTCGCTGACCATGTGTTGAACGTGTGGATATGACTCGATTCTCCAACGTTTCCAATGAACACTACCGGGTAAACAAATTCGACCGAGGTCGTTACGCTCTAGATCTACGAGCATCAAGTGTTCTGCAATTTCTTTACGGCTACCGACCAATTCCCCTCGTAAGTTGGCATCATGTTCAATGTCATCCCCCCGTGGACGGGTTCCTTTGATTGGACGGGTTGAAACAATTTTTCCATTCTGTTTGAGCAATAATTCGGGGCTACTGCTTGCGATTGCGATTTGCAAATCGGGTGAATGTAGCCAAGATGAAAGGGGTGCTGGGTTGTCTCTTTCCAATCGTTGAAAAACATCCCATGGTGAATCAATTTCAGCCGACCAGATTCGCCCATAATTCAGCTGATACAGAATCCCTTCACGGATGGCTGCCTGGGTTTGGCGAACCTTCTCTGCGTGTTCAAAGTCGCTTTCAGATTCTGGAATACACTCACGAGGGGGCGAAGGGGGATCTCTGCTTGCGACCTTGTGATTCAAGATGTGATTCATTTCGGCAACCCAATCATCACTCTCAATCGAACTATGTACTTCGATTGTGGATTGAATATGATTATGGATGACCCATCGATCTGCTCTGTAAAGAATCATTAGAACTGAATCGTCCCGGGGGATATTCTGTAATCGCAATGGCTCGGTATGCTGTACCATGTCATAGGTTAGTAATCCCGCCAAACCACCTGCTTGGAAACCTTCTCCTGTAGAGGGGAGCAAAGTATCTGTCAATTTGCGCAAGCCATTAGCAAGGTCAGTACCAATTATGACTTCTCGATTGGTCCACCCTTGTTCCCAATCTTCTACGTCAATATGTATGGGGAGTGGATTTGATTGAACATCGATTTCCCCACGCAATGGAGAACCAAAAACTGGAGTTCTTTGGAGTGGTTGTTGCCGAACAATGTAGCGACGAATGGCTGGCCCCATCAACAAACTGCGTTCTGCAAGATCACTTTGCGGGCCCCCGGAATGGAGTAACAATTCATCGGGAGCACCATGCTGAATCGCCAGGTCATCTTGACGAATTTTAACCAACAAATCAAGAAGGAAATCTGATCGACCCTGGATCTTACAAATTGCCTTCATCGAACGGCCCCCAATGGTGTCCAAGCGATTTCGAGTGCTGTTTCAAAGGCTTGGGTGCATGTTTCGAATAGTGGACCCGGGGCACCCGAACCGACTCTTTGACCATCAATTTCACTCAACCAAGCGACCCCTACACCGGTTCCTACAACGATGATCTCAGCGGCCCTACCAAGGAGTGTTTCTGTTAAACGCGCATAACGGAAAGGGATTCCTGCGGCTTCGATTGCAGGTTTCAAAACATTGAGTGTAATTGAATCGATGCCACCTCCTTCAGGAGTTGGGGCAAAAGCGGCACCATCAGCGTCCAATAAAACCGGTGTGCAACGATCACCATCCACGACGACCCCCTCGTGGACCAACAAACCGATATCAGTTCCTTGGTTAATCGCATTCAATCTAGCATTGGAATATCCATCCCATGCAGCGTGTTTCGTCCCCTGTGCTCTATGAGTAAATCTTGGAGCCGCTTGGGACGATGCTGCCAAGGGTGAAGGTGGGTATTCCGCTAAACGAAGGGTCAATTCGATTTCTCCATCCTTGCTTAATCTGATTTGACAGAGATTACCATCCCCGCTTGGATGGATTTTGGTAAGGCGATCTTCGAAATCAGATGGCCACACAATTCCAAGGCGCTCTGCATGCGACTTGAGGCGAGACAGGTGGTCTCCGAGCCATGCAGCACGACCATCCTCCCACCGCAATGTGGTGAAGACCGCAGCATCGACTGGAGTGGTATCACCCATGGAACCCGTCCCCCGGATGTCCTTTTGCGCTTCAAAGCACGCCCAACGCTCACAGCAAATCATCGAGGAACGATGTGTCAACTGAGTCCTTATTGTCAGATTCACCTAGAAGGTCACCGGCAAGTGATTCAAGGTCATCAACCGAGGTTGTTGCCGGTGTGTTCATGCCCGGTGGCGGGGAGGTGGTGCGAATGGAGGTTGCCGCGGGTACCAATGTATCAGCAAAGTTAACCTCGGGTTCCATCGTTGTCGCGTAATTGTCACCGCCCCAATCCTCAACTTGGAGTTCCCAATTGGGTGTCGCGTGTTCTAGCGGATCGAAAGATGGTTTTCGCAAACGTCCGACAATTATCATCGAGAGCAAGAGGATCATCAGAGTGAGTACGGCCATCAAAGCCATTTCCATTGGGCTGAGTTCATTCCACCATTCACCTGAATCTTCCACATTGACATCATCAAGGCTTTGGGCGTCCGAAGTCCAATTTCGAACTTCAACCGGAGTGACACCAAATCGTGTCACTTCTCCGTCATACGCGACAACGGAGATGTGCCATGTCCCATTGACATCAAACGCAGCGGCATTGTTGGTTTCTTCCGTCGGTAAGGGCATTGGGGTGACCGTTGAACGTGTTCCTTGAACCATATCGAATTGATAGTATGCAGAACGTACATCTTCGTAAAACTCAGGGTTCAGGTGAATGATATAGCCAACGACCTTGGGGTCGTTCGATTCATCCCACTCTACAGTGATTTCATCTCGATCTTCATTCCAAGTGGCAGTGATACCTGTGATCACCGGAAGGTGCAACCCTGGATCGATGAGGCTGTCATCGATTGCAGTAGCTTGGCCCACGTTAAGATCTGTGTACCATGCATTGTCTGAAGTATCTACTGGGATTACGGCCACCCAGACCATGACGCCTGGCTCAATATTACGGCCGTTGGATAATGCAGTCAGTTCGATTGTTAGCATATCGGATACCTGACGGCCTCCACCTGGACGACCATCACCAAATCCACCTTGACCGGGGGAATTGGTTCCACCATCTCGATCAATCATTAGGGCTGGATTTCTACTTCCAACATCTGTGAATGGAATGATATCTGCATAGATTTCATAGTGATCAAGGTCACTTGCGTCGCTGATCGAATAACTGACCAGTAAACCGTCACCGCTGTCATCTGGTCTGTCAACAACCACTGGTTCAGGCAACCGATCAGGGGCGATGATATCGCCAGTGTTGTCGATTGGTGTAACCATTGTCATGTGTTCCCCTAGGTTGGTCAAGAACGCATTTCCTTTGATGTCGTGAATGGTGACGGTGACCCAAATGGGTTGGTTGGAGATAATCTCCGAAGCGGTTGCTTCAGAAACAGAATTACCACCATACAATGCTTTTTCGAGGACAATATTGATTGGACCGTTCCATGATTGGCGTTGTTGTTGAATCACCAATAGACCGCAATCTGATGGGTTTTCTTCACATTCCATCCACTTGATTGCAACATTTTCGAGCGGATGTTCACTTGCCCATACTACGTAGAATGCGAAGTCATTGACTGTGGTTGGTGCCCATTGTACATCGATGGCAGTACCATCGTCATCCGAATGATCCCATGCCTGCAAATCCTCTACACGAGGGGGTGGGTCCACGCCAATCGTGTTCTGTACGCTAAATGCTTGCACCCATGTAACGTTCCAGTGATCGACATTGCCCCAATTATCCGAGGCTACGACGGTTATCCAATATGGCATCAAATCAATCAGGTAAGCACCTGCAATCTCATCCATGATGATCTCGTAAGTATTGTTGAATTCGCCTTGTTGACCAGGGCCTTGGCCGGGACGGGGTAAACATGGAACTACGATTTGAGCGATGTCTGCATCGTCAGCCCAATCAGGCGGTGTATCCGATACAACTGGTGTAGCATAGACAGTATACCATGAACAGTCATCCTCCAAATTAGCAGTCCAACTTACATTGATCCGTCCACCTTCATCATCCGGTGTGTCCCATGCAGCGATATCCTGTATGGGGAGAGGAGCGGTTCCATCATCGATACCACCTGTCGGAACAATGGGGCCGATGATTGTGGCATTTTCGGGATCGTGTTGTCCACTTTCATCGACACACGTGAAGGCAACCCAGAACGGATGACCTGCGCCACCGGGTGGGCTGATCGTGGTGTTATTTCCAGCGTCATGTGCGAGTTCAAAACTCCGTGGGAGTCCGATCGGATTGCCATTGATTGGTTGATGTGATGGCCAAAATCTTGTCACTGAAGCATCCAACTCTGTACATGGAGCCCATTCGATGAACAGATCGCCATCTTGCCCACCCTCTTCGTATGGAACTGGACCGCCTGCCGCCCATTCTGGGGGTGTAGGTACCTCGTTGGTTGGTGTCGCTGGTCCAATCGGAGAACTCGGTTCTCCAATACTACCATCTGGATATTCAATGACGATGATTGCCCAATAGGCTGTGCCATCGACCAAAGGCTGGCCATTGTGAGAATTCAGTTCAGCAGTGACGCGTGTCCAATCTGGAAGACGGGCGTCCCATGTTGTGGAAAGTAGGTCGGCGGCGGTGGGTGGGGTTGTCCAATTGCTATCGGCGCGCAGATAAATTCTGTAAGCAGCAAAGGAATGATCCTGAGTCACAGTCCACTGCGCGGTTAGAATTCCTCCACCATCATTGGGTCGATCAAACAAATCAATCATTTCTGATGGAGATTCGCTACGGACCCAATCATAGGTTAAACGAACTTCGAGTGAACCATTGCTTGGGCTCTGAAGTTGGAGATGTAAACTACGGCCGGACGTTGTCAAAACGCTATTTGAAATTGCACTTTGAACCAATGTTTGGAGATTGAGATCTAATTCGGCGAGGTCCCAGGTGCCTGAATAATTCAGACGTGTACTAGAGACCCATGTTGCCGCCCCCGATACAGGGCTGGACAGGGTTAGCATATCCTGTGTCATCGGGATATTGGCTGGGCCAGCTGTTCCAAACATGGGGAGATTCAGAGCATTGCTTGAGTTAATCAAAACGATTTCATTGCCAGGTCGAGCTTCCGATGTGACATCGAAAGCGGCGCCTCCGAAATTAATCATCAATGGTTCAGCCCGTCGAATTTCAGAACGTTCACTTTCGACAAATGCTGGTGCTTGGCCCCAGATATGAAGGCCATCGCTGCCGACGACATAGATTCCACTCTGAGTGATGACTGAACTCTCAAGATTACCATACGTCGTTAGACGGGTTGCCGGATGAAGTGGGTTTGATGGATTTATTCGATCAACACCAAAATTGGAGACTGCCAAGATATTCTGTCCATCACTTGACATTTGAGTTACTGGCCAATCTGCAAATGAAGATGCGCGAGCGCCTTGCTCCATCTCAGTAGCAGCAGCATTCCAGTGCATCATCGGCCCTTCGTCAGTGGCGATATGAACGCCCCACCAATCACTAACCAAAGCCGTGATTACATTGCTTGGCAAGACATCGATTAGAGTTGTATCAACAACAGTATAGGTCATTCCTGCTTGACCTGATTGTGTAATTGGGGTAATCTCACTGAATCCTGGACGGGTTGGCCCCTCTCCATTGTGACTGACAAAGAGAGTGGTCGCACCTGATGAATCTGTAATCTTCGCAATACCATTGACTGAATCGCCCACCAAACCTTGGTTGCGCCCATACATCTGTCCAAGGCCAACACCTGGTTCGTAAGACATCATGCCGGAAGGAGTGCCTACAAGCAGTACACCATTTTCTGAATCTAGATGTTCGATGAATGGAGTTGGAAGGCCATCTGCAGTGGTCATTGGATCTTCCCAATCATCTGCGGAAAGATTCCAAACACCCATGCCTGCTAGAGTGGCGATGTATACTAAATCGTCAATCTTCTCAAAGTCGCGAACATAGTTGCTGGGCAAACCAGCAGCGATTCGCCCTGCCCCCCATTGGCCTGTTGAGGTGTCATATCTCTGCACACCAGCAGCCGTAGATGGAGTTCCCATGAGGCCGACAATCAATTCATTGCCATACCATGCCATGCCATCCATCTGTCCATGAAGTGGGAATCCTGTTGGAGTCACGTTTCCTGAAATCAGATCAACTTGCCAAAGACCAAGTCCTGAGGTCGCAATCCAAAGTGTGTCACCATCGAGTGTGATTTCATTGACCAATTCGGAATTCAAATTCCAGGCGCGTGTCCATTCAACGCTGCCATTGGCTTGGTATTCACCTTCAAGGATGGCGGTTCCATAAGTGGAATAGTAATCGTCAATCGGTGCTGCCCAGATGTGTGTGGCATTGCCTGTAAATTCAGCAAGTCGACCTGTCGATAGGGTCGCAAGGTTGTCCCATGCACCTGGGAAAAGGCCGTTCGAATCGAGGTTGTCAACACGGTTGTAACCACTTGAACCACCTGCGCGTCCAATCGCAAATTCGTATGCTTGACCACCTGGAACTGGTGCAATACTTGTGGCTTCATCGCCTTGTGAAAATGGTATGATACTGGTGATTGCTGCTCCTGTTGTTCCAACATATGTGAGGCCGCCACTGTCGTAATGACCAGCCAACAAACCGCCTCCGAAGTGATACATTGCACCAGGGAAAATCGGCTCACTTACAGTGTTGTCATCTTCGTCGATCTCTGCGAGGAAGCGGAGATTCACGTAATCATAACGTGCGATTGAACCGTCACCTTCCTCGAATCCGATGTAGGTGATGTCGTATGCTTCATCGCATGCAATCGCTACAGGGTTATCGTGTGGAAGGCCATTCTGCCCTTGGGTCCAATCGGATAACCAAGTGCCAGAATTGAGATCGTATCGGGCAACTCCACCTTGGCTACCCCATCCTGCCCAACGGTTCATCGCGACGTGGACGATGTCATCACAGACACCGATATCGGCACCATAGCCTTCTGGAATTTGGCCACTACCAGCATCGTGTACGGTCCACTGACCGCTTGTTCCATTGAGTTGGAGAATCTTGGAGTTGCGGTTCCAACCATTGGTCAACATGGTTGCAACCCAAAGATCGTCCCCGATGACTTTCATCGAGAAGACGGCGTCTTCGACATTGTTGGGCAAACCATTGTTTTCGGTCCAATCCGATAGCCAAGTGTTGCTAGAGTAATTGTATCGTGCAATTCCATCTTCAGTACCGAATAGAACTGCACCATCCCATGTGGCAATGCCTCGAATTGGGCCCTCAAGCACGGTTGAATCCCACGATTGAATGAGGTTTCCATTCATGTCAACTTGATGAACAGGTGTGTCGCCATAGGCTGCATAGAGATGGCAATTGGTGGGTGTCGGATCACAGTCACCAGCAAATTGTGCGTTCACACGCTCAACTTGACCATTGGCCTCAATTGAGTCCAACCAACTCGAACTAGTGTGGTTCCATCGGACCATGTATCCGCTTTCCCACCATTGTTGTGTATCTGACATCCCAAAGTGGATGATGTCGCCAACCGCACCCATTCCGTGGAGGATGCCGGAGGATCCTTCGACATTGCCTACATCCAGTGTACTGATTTGGGTCTTGTTAACAATATCATAACGGTAGACATTGTCATTTGATGAATATCCATTATTTCCAAATCTAACCTGTAGGTAATACATTGTATCACCGACAATGACCAATTCCGCTGGCTCTTGGTTTGACAATGTGACACCGCCTGGGTTGTTGCCTGAATCCCAATCTTCTACAAGGGTTCCATTGACGACATCGATGAGGTTGAGACCCATGTCTCCACCGACCCAAAGTCGGTTTGGATCCAGATCCTGAACCATGGCGGTCACGCCATTGCTCTCGATGAGGTTTGAAGTCGCAGAGTCCCATGGGGAGAGCCATTCATCTGTTGTAAGATCGTAGCGGAGAATACCGACTCCATCATAACCAATGTATGCAATATCACCTATCACAACGGTTTTTGCATTGTTTGTTTCAACACCCGCCCGCCATGCTTTGATCACAGTATCATTTGCGGTATCGATGACACCAGCACCTTCGTAATGACCAACCCAAAGTCGGTTTGGTTCAATCAGTTCAACCGCATATACGAATTGGGCAGGTAGGCCATCGGGATTGTCATCCCAGCACTTCTGGAAAGCGAGGTTTGAGCGTGACCATTGGCAGGCACCTGTCTCTGTTGCTGCGTAGATGTATTGGTTGTCAAAGTCCCAATCATAGAACTCATCAGCGAATTCATTACCGGTATTTCCCATATTGGTCCAGCCACTTGAAGTGTGTCGAGCCCCGCCATTCATTGTTCCAACCAGAACCGTGCCTGGGCTCAAAACGGCGAGTGATAGAACATTGTTTGATGGCATCTGGTTACCACCGCCGGGTCCGTTGCCACCGGCCCTCTGCCAAACATCGATTTGTTCACCTGAGCTTGTGTTGTAAATCAGAACACCGTATCCGTATATGCCAAGATAGAGTGTGTCACCATCAATTGCGATGGGCATCGATTCGAGATCGTCCAATCCGGTAGAGGTCCAAGGGGTGAGACGGGTAGAGTTGGCGATGTCGATTCGTTCAATTCCGCCCCCAATGGTTCCCAGATAAGCAATGCCTCCTCGGACTGCGAGAGCGCTCATTCGATTGGTTTCCAAGTCACCATCATTTGTTGTCCAAGTTTCGTTAACTGTGGTTGAGTTGGTGTCAATGACAGACATTCCCGAGAAAGGATGGATGGCAATCATCTGCCCTGTAAATGGGTCGTGCGCAATGTCACGGACTTCGTTGGCTGACAAATCATCAGATGTATCCCAGCCTGATAGAATGGATCCCGATGTTTGCATTTGAATGACTCCGTCGCCTTCCGTTCCAACGAAAAGGTCTGTACCATCTGTCGCAATGCAAACGAGGGCGCTGTTAATTTGCATCACGTGTGGGGTTTCCCAACGGAATTGGGATGTGTTGAATCTCTGAATTGTATCCTCAGTCGCAATGTATAGTACCCCATTCAATTCAACCGCATCGATCATTTCTGTGACCGAAGGCCCTGAGGCGAGTTCAAGTTGTGGCCACATGGCACCTTGTGCAGGTGCACCATGGTTAGGCACGTGAGGACGAAGAATTGTGAAAACTCCTGATTCATCGCCCACCAACACACTGTGATCTGCTGGAGCGCGGGGGCCCCCGGTTGGCCATGGAATCAGCGCCTGGCCTGTATCACGGGAGAGATCGAGGTCAGACATCGACCATGATGATGAAAACGAGAGGCTTGTGGTGTTGTAAGAATAAACGACATTGTCCGCAATAATGTGGGCCCATCCGTCGGCGGATGAGATGGCTTCAATGTCGTCGCTAAGCAACCAGTTACCGGTATTCCATGTCGCAACCCAATTGCCGGTTGAAAGATCACGACGAGCAACTCCTGCATCCTCTAAGCCAATGAGAAGGTATGTACCAGCCATTTCCAAGGCGACCACATTGTCACTAGGCAGGACGTTTTGACTGTCATATTGCTGGATTCCCACCCCTCCACCACTGTAGTGGAAAAGACCGGCCCCTCCAGTTGCAACCCAGATATCAGTACTGATGACAAGTAGGTCGGTTGCTGGTGAGCCATCTGTTGCAAGTGTCCCCACATCAACCCATGTCGAAGCCAGGTTGGCACCCATTGATACCTGCCAGAGTGTGTTACCATTGGAAGCGACGAGGAAGCCAGGTCCAACGGATTCGATTTGGTGAACGACGTCTCCAAATGGACTGCTATAGTTTCCAATCAATGAACTGTCCTTGAGAGAGAACACTCGTATTTCTCCATCGGCACATGTCACGTGAAGCGCATCTTGGGAGGCGTCAATTGCCATGTCGAGTGGTTCCATTTCAACATCAAACCAATGGATTAGTTGTGGATTGTTATTGGCGTCTACTTGGATCACAGAGTTGTCTAGAGCAATGTAGAGACGGCCATCGTCTGGATGAATTGCAGAATCGACTACGTTAACATCGACTCGATATGTTGTGACAAGGGCATCTGCGGGTCGAAGGGTTTCGATAACCACGTCAGTAATCGTTGAACCACCAGGCAATACCCACCCTGCATTGGAATCGCTGTTGGGAGAAAGTCGCCCGCTGTAGGGATCACCGTTGATGAAATCGTTCTGTTGACCTAAACTTCCCAAACCACGCCAATCGAGGATGCTGGCTGGGGCATCGGGGAGGAACATCTGTGGTTCTTCGACCCAAGTTCCATTGCTACCATTGACCCTGATTTCGAACGTCAGATTGTCAATCTCAGCACCTGGTGCGAAATCAATCATTAGATTGCTCATCGCCATCTGTCCTGCAGCAGAGTTTGCACCCGTCGCATCCATTCGCAACCAACCGGTATCATTGGTACCTTCACTGCCCCACTCTGCTACGATTCCGTTGTGGGCGGAAGCGGTTGGTAAGGCGGCCAATGGCGTCCATGATGCAAGAATCATCAAGCCGACCAAGATGAAGGCGCGTCGTTGGGCAGGGGTGGTCATGGGGCGGACTGGAATTGCAACACCATTTGAAGGTCATGGGTGGTTGTGCCAAATGGTATACTAGTATACCAATTCAATTTTGCATGAAATTTTACCTCATTTCGGCAACATATTTGCAATCTATTGCCACTACGTGGCATATTGGTCGAAATTTGCATACATCCCAAAAATCGCGGTTTGGCCTGATGAATTGGGGGGAAAAGGAATAGGTGAGGCCGGAGGCCGAATGAAGTGGAGGATGTAGTTTGTCTGAGGAACAATTTCGCAAGGATGCTCTTGAGTATCATTCGCAAAACCCTCCTGGTAAGATTACAGTCGTTCCAACCAAACCGCATTCAACCCAACGTGAGCTCTCATTGGCCTATTCTCCGGGTGTGGCCTATCCCTGCCTGGAGATTGAAAAAGATCCTGCCAAAGCGATGGAATATACATCCCGTGGAAATCTGGTCGCTGTAATCTCAAATGGGACTGCCGTATTGGGCTTGGGGAACATTGGTGCACTTGCAGGAAAGCCCGTGATGGAAGGTAAGGGGCTGTTGTTCAAAGCATTCGCCGACATTGATGTGTTTGACATTGAAGTTGACACTGAAGATATTGATGAATTCGTGGAAACTGTCAAGAGAATTGCACCTACATTTGGTGGAATCAATCTGGAAGATATCAAAGCACCAGAATGTTTTGAAATCGAAAAACGATTGGTCAAGGAATTGGACATTCCAGTAATGCATGATGATCAGCATGGCACCGCCATCATATCTGGAGCTGCTCTCCTCAATGGACTTGAAGTGGTTGACAAGAAAATTGGTCAAGTCAAAGTGGTGGTTTCAGGTGCCGGTGCATCGGCTCTTTCATCTGCGGAACATTATGTTCGACTGGGTGTTCGAAAGGAGAATCTCCTGTTGTGTGATTCAGGTGGAATCATCACAAAGAAGCGCAAAGATGCTGGCGAACTCAATCGATACAAGGCGAAATTTGCACGTGATATCCCCGATGGTGGATTGGCTGAAGCATTGGTTGGTGCTGATGTATTCCTAGGACTCTCCAAAGCCGGTATTGTGTCGGGTCCGATGGTCGAGAAAATGGCTGCACGGCCACTTATTTTCGCATTGGCGAATCCGACTCCAGAAATCATGCCGGAAGAGGTTGCAGCCGTTCGTGATGATGCGATTATGGCAACTGGGCGATCTGACTACCCAAATCAGATCAACAATGTCCTGGGCTTCCCTTACATTTTCCGTGGAGCCCTTGATGTACAGGCCGATGAAATTACTGAAGGCATGAAAATGGCGGCTACGATGGCATTGGCAAACCTTGCCAAGGAGCCTGTTCCAGATGATGTTGCAGCAGCCTATGGAGGCGCACAAATTCAATTTGGGCCGGATTATCTCATCCCGAAACCATTCGATGCTAGAGTTCTGATTTGGGAGGCTAGTGCAGTAGCTGAAGCGGCGGTTGCTGAAGGAATGGTCTCTGCAGAAGTTGCGAATTCTTTCGATGTTGAAGCCTATCGAAATCAACTCGAAGCCAGACTCGGTCTGACTCGATCGATTATGCGGGGTGTTATCGAAAAAGCGGGAAGGATGCGCCAACGAATTGTATTCACCGAGGGAGATCACCCCACCATGCTCAAAGCTGCAGCCCAATGTATCCAAGAAAGGATTTGTTTCCCGATTTTACTGGGCCGATCTCATGAAATTGCGGCGGCGAAAGAAGCGCTTGGACTTGATTTTGAATGTGAGGAAATCGACCCACGTGAGGACCCGCGAAGGCGAACCGTGTATACCGAAGCATTACAGAAAAAGCGTGGTCGAAAGGGGATGACTCGCACGGATGCTAAGCGGATGCTCAAATCGCGAGTATGGTTTGGGGCGATGATGGTTGAACTGGGAGATGCGGATGGAATCATTGGAGGAATCTCAAGAGATTATCCAGAATTCTTGAAACCCTGTTTGGCAACCATTGGAACGGCTGACGATGCACATCGTGTGGTCGGCACATACATGATGACGATCAAGGGTCAATTGATGTTCATTGGAGATGCGACAATCAATATCTACCCTGATGCTCGAACATTGGCTGAAATTGCAGTTCAAACCGCACGTGTAGCTCGACGATTTGGAATTGAGCCTCGAGTTGCTCTGCTGTCCTTTTCGAACTTCGGCTCATCCAGTCAATACCGCAGTGAGCGAATTGAAGATTCACTCAAAATCGCAAAGGAATTAGATCCATCGTTAATTATCGATGGGCCAATGCAGGCTGATACTGCCCTGATTCCATCTATACAAGACCAGTATCCATTCATGACACTTGAAGGGCCAGCGAATGTTCTCATCTGCCCGAACTTGGCAGCGGCGAATATTTCCTACAAATTACTGCAAAGACTTGGTGATGCTGAAATGACAGGTCCGATTCTCGAGGGGATGGCGAAACCCGTCCATGTATTGCAACGTGAAGATGGGGTACGAGATGTTGTTCACATGGCAGCAATTTGTGCATTAGATGCACAGCGTCAAAGCCGTCAACGGCTATGATATAATACCTGCAAAAAGTGTCGAATGTGGCACATTTAATCTGGGATTCCCCCCCTCTTATTGATAACCAATTGAACTCTGCCCAGATACATGGAGCACCAATTGCTTGAGGGTGTCTTCGATATTGTTCGGGAACATTACCGCGAACGGATGAACCGAGATTTACCTGTACGTAAATCAAGAACGCCTGCGGAACTTGCAGAGATTTTGAAAGTCTCTGTGGATGATGCTGGCGTCGATACCGACGAATTGATTTCAATGATTGACACCTATATTTCTGAATGCGTACGGACACAGCATCCACATTTCCTCCAACCCTTATGGGGGGGGCTTTCGGAAGCGGGATTGGCGGGCGAGATTGCCACTGTTCTCTCAAATACGAGTATTTACACATGGGAAATCGCTCCTGCGGCAACATTGATTGAAATGGAAATGATTGCGGCGTTAGGACGATTTGCCGGTTGGAATCAGACGGATGGGACATTCACATCTGGCGGGTCAAATTCGAATATGCTCGCTCTGTTACTCGCCCGTGATCGATTTTTCCCCAATGCGACGAGTGAGGGTGTTGATGGAAGTAAATTGGCAGTTTTTGTTTCCGCTGAATCGCATTATTCACTCCTGATGTCAGCACATGTTCTGGGCATAGGTACACAAGGTGTCATCAAAATTGAGACGGATGGAAAGGGGTGTATGAAACCCGATGTGTTAAGGATGGAAATCGCAAATGCGAGGGGGGCTGGCCGAACACCAATATGTGTTGTCGCCACAACAGGAACAACGGTTAGAGGGGCCTTTGACTCGATTGAACAACTTGCTGATGTTTGTGATGATGAGGAGCTTTGGCTTCACGTTGATGCTGCTCTCGGTGCCCCATGTTTGTTTTCTCCGAAATACAAACATTTGATGCGCGGAATTGAGCGAGCGGATAGCCTCACCTGGGACCCACACAAATTGATGGGGGTTCCGCTAACATGCTCAGCACTGTTAACGCCTCATTTAGGTGCTTTGACCAAAACTTGTTCATACATCAAATCAGCGCATTACCTCTTCCACGAGCCTGGAGAAGAATACGATTTGGGCCGGAAGAGTCTGCAGTGTGGCCGTCGTGTAGACGCACTAAAACTGTGGATTGAATGGAAATCTTGTGGAACGGATGGATGGAGAAATCGTGTTGACCATTATGTTGAACTTGCCATTGAATTGGAGAATCTTGTCGAGGAGCATCCTGATTTAGAATTGGTTTGTGAACGGGCATTTACGAATATATGCTTGAGATATACGGGGCAAATGTCAGACGTGGATGATATCAATTTGTTCAATCGTAAATTGCGTCAACAAATGATGCAGCGTGGAAACTTCATGGTGAGTTTGGCGAACATTGGAAGTAAGGTTGTGTTGCGGCCAGTCATTTGCAATCCAGCAATCGATTCTGAAAGTCTAAGGGGCTTTGTCAATGAAATCGTTGATGTCGCTTCAACGATTGATTAATCCCGATGGTATGGGGAACCACGCTCAATTTCACTGGCACGGTATAATTGCTCTAGCAAGACCACTGCGGCCATTTCATAAGTCATCGTTAGTAGACCCAATGATATTGTGGCATGCTTAGAAATAACCGCCGATTCGAACCCATCGACCGGCCCGATTGCCAAGTGAGTGGTGGAGTCGGAGAGGCGCCATCGTTTCCAATTTTTCAGCATCCATTCAGTGGTTCCACCCTCACCGCCCTCATCGAGCAAGATGAGGTTCCCATTGGTAGAAGCGGATTCAATCTTAGAGATGTACGCATCATGATCTAACCGATCAGGGTGTGCAATCAATGTCACACCGCGGCCCTCTAAACGCTCTGCATACTTGTTGATGAGGTGGGAATATCCTTTCTCCCGCGCCTTTCCATGGGTATGGACAACGATGCGGGCCATGATGGTCCCCGAACGCCGCACATCTTGATGATTAGGGCGAAGGCTCAAGGAGGGGGGTGGCTGAAGGATGACCATGGGTTGGTGGCCATTCAAACGGCGGAAGAAGTCGTTTAATGATAATCCGCACATCAAAGGTACGCGCGTTTGGCTCACTGAATTACGCGAAATGTGTGAAAGAAATTTTGACAATCACGTAGAAGGGCATCGACGAATAACTCAATTGCAAATCGAATGGAAAGATGCCAATAGAGATGCTGAAATCGATGATGAACTACTTCAGGGATTAGAACGTCGTGCTTATCGACTTTTGAGAGCGGATTCAAGCGACTGGTTGGCGTGGCTGGACAATGAAGAATTCTGGCAACCTGGTTGGCGGGGTGATGATGGTGAACCCAGCGGCGAGACGGGAATGAATTGAATACCGAAACCTCCGCCCTACAATCATGTGGACTTGGATTGCCTTTCTCGGGGGTACGTCCGCACTCTTACTTTGGATGAGTTATGCTCAGCCATTTCCTGAAATTAGTGGTAGATGGGCTTGGATTATGCTTAGCCTTACGGGACTTTTGGCGATGGGAATGAGTTCGCCACGAGAAACAAATCCCGATTTACCACTCATCATCTCGGGAATATTGGGGGGGCTCGGTGTAATGATTGGGGCCTGGTTAGACCGCCGTAATCGTGATGTCATTTTGGCCCCATTCGCTGGGATGTGGTTTGTAGCCGCGGCCATTACTGCTTTGGCAGATGGGTGGTCCTCATACGACACTACAGAGCAATGGGTTGGATTCATTTTGGCAACGACTGTGATCGGGCTCGAAGTATTTCTCTTTTGGAAAGGACTCATCATTGGAATCCCCGGAGTTTCGTGGTCACAAGCTGCCCTTAGACAACTCGATCGGGGTCTCATTGATGGAGACAGGGGGGCAATTTCAATGTTTGAAAAATCATGGAGTGTAGACGACTCATGGCTTGATGCAATGAGTCATGCAGCTTTGGTTCGTATACATGATTTCCGAGGGGACTCTGCTGCTTCAGCAAAACACTCTGAAATGCTGGAAAGACTGGGTGGAATCGATATTGTCGATGCTTCATGGCTTACCAAAATTGATTCCTGTCTAAAACGACTCAATCCGCCGATTACAGAGTCCGAATAACCCCTCAAAAGTGCGGGGCATTTGGGGGTGCTCTAGTGTATGTTAAATATCCCGGATGACAATTTATTCATGGTGATAGGTTGACTAAGGGGCATTGGGAAGTCCTCGGTATACGGTTGGGTTGGATTGCTGTAGTAATCTGGTTTAGCGCCAATTTACTGTCCCAAGCAATCTACATTGGATTCAATGGTGTACCCTATGATGCCAATGCAATTCTTTCAAGTCTTGGTTACTGGTATTGGATCTGTATCTTGGTTGAACTGGTGATTTGGGGGACTTTGGGATTCTTGGTTCTTCGAAAAATACGAATCAAAACGAAAGATGATCGAGTTCTCGAGAGTGTTTGATGTAGCGAAAGACCCTTGTTCAGGAGCCACTCCGTCCAAGCATGGTCCGCATCACAAAGGTTCACACCGGCGGTGGAGATACTGGTGAAACTTCTCTAGCCTCTGGGGAGCGAGTTTCGAAAAGTAACCCGCGTGTTGATTTCTATGGAACAATCGATGAACTCAATTCAGTCATTGGGATGGTTCGAGCCGAATTGGGGCGTGTTGATACACACCACCAAGATGGTGGGGCCAGAGCAACGGTACGGAAAGTGAAAAATGCGGTGGAAGGAAAAATTTCTCTCATCCAGCAAGAACTGTTTGATGTTGGTGGGGAGGCCTCTTTCACGCCCGATCAAGTACCGGAACTCATGACATTAATTGACCAAGAACAAGCTGACCGACTCTGTTCGGAAATGGATGCATGGACCGATGAATTGACACCATTGGAATCATTCATCCTACCATCTGGCTCACCATTGGTTGCCACGATGCATCTCGCCCGAACCATCACGCGGCGTGCTGAGAGGGTGGCCCTGAAGTTGCGTGAATTGGAAGGGGAAAATGCGGTTCGCGATGTGGTTATTTCTTATCTTAATCGTCTTTCAGATTGGTTTTTCGTATTGACTCGATGGGTGACTTTGGTTCTAGGGGATGATGAAACCCTATGGGTGCCATTGGGCAAGAGAAATCTGGACTAGAGTTCGCGACCCAGCGCTCGTAATTGTGCGCGTGCCCCGCGCAATACCTCTTTGCTCTGATCGAAATTCAACTGGTTCTCTGCGTCATCCCATTCAAGCCACATGTAGTTTCGATGTTCGTGGCTCAATGTGATTTCATACTCTTCGGTTTCGCCGATAAACCAGAATACTTCTTTCTCGACCTTCTTGCCCTTGCGAGAGAATGTGTAAAATGTTCTCATTCGCCAATCATCTAGCATACTGAGATTGGAAATGCCTGTTTCTTCTTCGAGTTCGCGCAATGCTGTGCGTTGATATGCCCCATCTGTCTCTTCGTAGTGTCCTTTGGGGAACCCCCAATGGCCTTGCGGATATTGGAGGAGGAGGACACTGCCAAAATTGACGAGGACCACTCCGCATGAGGTCTCCATGATGGTTGAATGGGTGAGGGCTACAAATTGCTTGCGCATGTTCAGTGTGTAGAGTCGCCAACGCTAAGAGCGAGGTTTGGTGACGAACAACGCTCGGAGGGGTTTGTTGGTCGACGTTTCAGACATGGATATTGATCGAATTGTAGCGGATGGTGACCTCGATGGTTTACTCTCTGCCGCAATCCTTCGGCGGGTTTGGGAACATGCCTCTGTTCGTTTCAGCCATCCTGCTGAAGTGAGAAGGGGAGGTGTCGATGATTGGATGTCTCGTAAAACCGCTGTTCTCGATTTGCCATTCCATCCCTTGTGTGGACTGCATATTGATCACCATTTGACGAATAAGCCGACACCTGAGGAAAAAGAGTTGGCGGCATTAGAGGGTTGTCACATCGTATGGGATGGCGCATTGAGTGCGGCTCGCGTCTGTTTCGATACATTTCAAGATACAACAAATCTAGACGATATAGGTACATGGATGGAGATGGTTGACAAGTTGGATGGTGGGAAGATTTCGAGAGAAGAATTCCTTTCAGATCATCCCATTGTTTGGATTGGAAGGACGATTGATGCCACTGACGTGGTCTATTGCCAATCATTGCTACAACATATCATCGATGGAATCAGTCCTAGTGAACTTGTCAAGATTCCAAGCGTGGCTGAGAAAATAGCTCACTCAAAGGATGAATTTAGGCGCCTACATTCCATGCTAGAAGAATGCTCGACTATCGTTGATCGAATTGCCATTGTCCGTTTGGAGGACAAAGGAATTCGAACCAATGGTTATCTGGTCACTGCACACTTTGGTGACAAATGTGATGCCTGCATGATTGTTCATGGATATCACGATCTCAAAGATGATGAAGAAAGGTGGCCGCTATCGACTTCGTTTTACACCAATTCATTTCTTCATGAAGATGGGGGATTGTTCGACTTGACACAATTGGCCACTGCATTCGACCCCGATGGTGGCGGGCATGCCAATGCCTGTGGGTGTAGGATTCAACCTCTCACGGAAGAGGGACAAAGAGAGGATCGGGTTGTTGTATCTTCAGATATTGAGCGAAATATTGAGGCCTGGATGATCAAGTGGGCTGATCGGTCAAGACAATAATTGCATCAACCAAAGGAAACCAAGGAACGCATGCAAACCGATGAGAATCATGATCGCATCGGATGCCCGGCCGTGTCTCTTTTTTTCTGTCGCCCAAGGTTCCCCTGCGTTTCTCAAATCGCGAGTTTTTCTCCCTTTTCTCCAAAGGATGGTAATTAGAATCAATCCAATAATACCTCCTCCAGCATGCAACCCTCCCGCTCCACTTGGCATCAATGCACTTGGAAATGTGACGGCTTCTGTCCTAATCCGGTATAGGGAGTTGCCAAGGAAACCCCCGACGACAACAATCCATGCAAGTATGTACAACCGTTCCCCATCTGTTTCATGGGACTCGACGGCGGCTTTCCTTTCATCGCCCTTAAGCAGGAGGCTCCGTTGACGCCAACGATGCTGCCGTATCATCCAGCCAATCACCCCCAATGCGAGTATGGGATGGAGGAGAATGATGACCAGATTGGTCGCGTCCATGCCCATCCGAGAAGAGAGTCACACTTCAGCGATGCGTTCATAGTAGTGGTGCGATGGCTGTAACTCCGCCGTAGGCGGAAGTGGCGGAACTGACTGAACAAGAAGATTATCTCCTAGAATGCCTCGAAGTTGCTGTCAAGGCTGGAGATGCACCCGATAAACGTCGGCGCAGGGCCATGGAAACGGCAGCCTGGGACCTTCTAGACAAGCCATGGAAAGGGCTTCTTCTCGTCGCTTTGAACAAGGAAGAAATCAGTAACAAGGACTCATCCAATCAGCGTAACCGGAGAATGCGGGGGCGTGGAAGACGTACCAGGAATACAGGAACCGAGGATTGGGTTGAAGGGATGGAGGAATTGATTTCTTCGGATGCCAGTCCCGGATATCGACTTTCAGCCATGTTGGTTCAAAGGGAAAAACTTGGATCACGTTGGAATAATGCCTGGGATTCAGTGCTTGAAAATGTACGAAAAAATTGTGCCGAAGGTATTCATCCTGTGTGGGCTCGTTTGGGTAAGGAAGCGCCATTGCTAGCAGAGATGCAATCGTATCGTGAGATAGAGATATCCGAGAAAAAGATGGGTGACTCAACCGAATGGATTGCGGCTGCACGCATCGATCCTATCGACCGTGAAAGTCTGTCGAACTGGTTGAGCCTGACGATTCCATTCCCCCTTACTGCCAATTTACAATTGAGCGTGCAACGTGCCAAAAAATCTCTAAACGGCAAAGGTAAACTTTCGAAATTGCCCGCTGATTTCAACGATTTTGAAGGAGATTGTGTATTGATTCGAGCCCTTGTTGGAATTCATGTCAATGATGAACGATGTAGTGAGGATTTAGCCACTCTCATCGAGAAGGGAGGGGAGGTGGCTACCGTTGCCAAGGACCAACTTAGCTTGGTTAAACTCCGTGCAGGTGATTTCGAGGTATGGGAGGATTCCAACCAGGTGCAAGGAGATGATGCACTATCTGAAGCAATGCGATTTCAATCATGGATTGAGATACCAGAAGATGCAAATTTATCGGCGAAGGAAATCCAAGAAGGTGTCGAGTTAATCAACGGTGGTGAGGGGCACAATGCGCTCATGTGGAATCTAGTTGATGCCCATCTGCGTGAAGGTGACCAAGAGGCTGCGTTACGAACAATCTCTGAACTCAATATTGTCGAGACGAAGCGTTTGGAACTTGTTTTGAGGCTCATCGAAAGCAGTGGCGACGAGGTGTTAATCGGGCGTTTGAGTGAAGATATCCATCGTATCGATAACAATGGGCTTGAATTAATCTTACAAGCAGAAGATCTTGATCTTCATATACGCTCTTTAGCGGTCATCGAAATTCAGAATCGAGACGATTTTGATTCAAATCCATTTCAAGAAATGGCGCTCAATATATTCACTGATTCTGGTGATGCAAATCGAATCGGTTTGATCTTGATGAAGATGGAAGATAGTGCATCAACGCATCCACATCGAACGCTATTGGTTCATCATTTACTCCCTGGAAATGCCGATAAAGAATTGTGTGATTGGGTTCTAAACGCTAGACCGAAAGCCATCGAAGCATTGGCCAATGAACACAGTGGTGTCTTATCAGAGACCGCCATTGGTCTCGTCAAGTTACTCGAGGGAGCTCCTGCTGATTTGACTGCGATTCAGAATCGTATCGCAGGGAATAGACAGGCGGTTCAAGCATTCAATCAATGCCGGCAAGCCATGCTGAAAGATGGTGATGGATTGGTGCAAGCAGATCGCTTAGACAAATTGCAATCTTCGATTAACAATTCATCGTTAACGGGGGTTGAGCTCCGATTATTCTCTGCTGTAATTGATCAACTACGATTCAATCGAGCCATCCGTTTGCTAGAAGACCATAGTATCCAAAGCACAAGTTCGGCGATTTCAATCCTCGACGGGTTGGTTGGTACAAATCCTAGAAAGAAAATTGTGGATGCTGTTCGACAAGTCGTTTTGGAACATGACAGTATTGCAATCCCTTCCTTTGCAGAGTGGCATCGACTACATGCGGGTTCTTCGGCTTGGAACAAAATCATCTTTGCATCGATTGAGGAGAAAGCGGAGAAATATGAATCCGCAGGGAGATACTTGCGCGAAGCCAGCAAAGACACATCCTTTGGGTTTGAAAACAGAGTTCGATTGGGGAGGCGAGCTTTAATCGCCTTTGCTCATGCTGGAAAATACTCAATGGCTGTTGAGATGTTGGAGGCTCAACAGGCTCTGCAATCCGCCATCACAGGCATATTCCAATTGTATCTACACGTGTGCGATGATGCTGCGCGGCAGCAGCCCGAATCGGCGAGACGTCGGTTGCTCGATTGGATTGCAGACACTGAAATTATATCTGTGGAAAACGATGAAGGTGAGGAGATTGAAAGGGAGAGAACGACCTATCCATCTGATGAATTGGATCTACTATTCACATATCCAAATTCCCGGGGATTGCCCAAGGATTTGTGGCAAGGTCGAGTAAGGGCCGCCAAAAGGGGGCTTTCCAACAACCGACGGAGTCAACGAAGTCAATTGGAAGATCGGTTCCAAGGCATACTGGATGATCGAGCCGGGGTTGAGGAAATTGAAGCCGTGGCCAGAGAAGCAGCTGAACTCAACCCAACTCAGGGCCTAATGATGTTTGAAAGAGCAATGAATTCAGGCCAATTTACAATCAATCAAATGAAAGCGCTTCTGAGAATACAAAATGGTATCTTCCGTTTGAACGAGGCCTCGTTGCCAATACGTGTTCGCCGTAAGTTACGACACCTAACACTCAAGCCACTAATCTTGGTCGATACCAACCTGCTCATCGATGCGGCGAAGGAACGTATTGGTTGGTTGTTGGATCAAGAAGGTGGGCTCGAAACAAATGCACAAGGTTCATTCCACCGTAC
>CATISE010000212.1 GCA_949538655.1 Marine Group II euryarchaeote MED-G33
CCAAGGACATAACAGGTAACATCTACTCACCTGGTGGTACAACTCATATTGTGTACGTGGATTACGCTGTGTCCGGCCCAGACATAATTGGAACTGGAGTCCTGGATGAAGCCGGTTCAAATGATGATTCAAATGACTCCATTGTCGACAGCGACGGTGATGAAATCGTAGATACTGACGACGATTGCCCTGAACTATCAGGACTCAGTACTTATCCTGTTACTGGCTGCCCAGATGACGATAGTGATGGATGGGCCAACACATACGACAAATTTCCGTTAAACCCGGCTGAATGGAGTGACACTGATTTAGACAATGTTGGAGACAATTCAGACCAGTGTCCAAATTCCGAACCGGATGAATCGGTAGATGCCAGCGGCTGCAAAATCGAGGAATCTGACATTCTCATGTATACTGCTGTGGGTGCTGGTGGAATTACCGGTGCCACGCTCCTCTTCTTCTTGCTACCACGGATGATGCGCAACATGAATGCTGATGAGTCCAAGGATCGAATGAAGTGGGAAGACGAGGTTTGGCAAGAACCGCAAGGAATGCCCGAAGGACCCCCCATTGAACAAATCATGGCGCCTGACCCCGGGCTTTCTGGGGCCACACAACAAGATGGATACGAGTATCTGGAATGGCCAGCTGCAAGCGGCGATTGGTGGTACAGAGTCGGTGCAGGCATGGATTGGGCCAAGTGGGAGAAGTAGACTCACTTTCGGACATTGATTGAGAAATCATGCGTCCCGGGTTCACCCAGTCCATCCGCTTTCGCTTTCTCGCTAATTGCTGCGGCTGCAATCGTCTCTTTGAACGAGCCACGCTTGGTGAGAATCCCTCGCTTCCAAGCCGTCCATGGAGAATATCCAGGCAGATAGGCTCGCCATGTAAATGGAACTCGACCCGGTGTGACCCGATTGACAATTTGCGTGATGGATGTCGTGCAAGTTGAGGTGATTGTGTTGTAGAATTCTGGCACTTCAGCCAACTGATTGGTACGCTGCATCATCGCCTGTAGCAATGCGGTCTTTTTCTCAGGAAGAACATCGCAAGGATAGAGGTAGACATCATTGCCGCGCGCATTGGTTCGCACACCCAATAAATCACGCTCAGTAGCCCAGATCAGAATCAGTTCAAACTCGTTCCAAAGCCCAGTCCAAGGATGAAATTTCTCGCCTTTTTCTCGGCGGACCTCAAAGGATGCCATGAGGAATCGATTGTCGGTAAATTCGAATCCAAGCATGGTATGTGCCATTCCCCGAATTTTGTGAAAATAATCGACAACATACCAGATGTCCTTGATATCTTTAGGATCAAATGACCAGTCATCCCAATTCTGATCATAATCCCGGGTCGTACGCCATGTGAAGTCCCTACGGTTGTGTAGGGTGACCGAATCCTCACCCATTTCAAAACGTGCCAATTGTGCGTTATCTGGAGCCCAATCTCGATCATGTCTTGCTTTCTTTCTTCCGACCGACAACCACCAGAAATTAATCGCCAACAGAATGACTGCGCCAGTCATTCCGGCGATTAATTTCCAATCCATGCTTACTCCTCTTCGGCTCTCGGTGCTCTTTCAGAAAGTAGAATTGAAATCGGCCGTGTTTCAGGAATATTGCTGAGAATAATCTTCACGATTACGGCCATTGGGACCGCCAGAATCATGCCCATAATACCCCATAGCCAGAACCAAAATGCGGTGACCAAAAGCAGGACGATCGGGGATATATCGAGACTGGAACCAAACAACTTGTTCTCAACAAATTGGCCCCATATCTGTTCTTTGACAACCAGAAGGACGACCAAAAGAATCGCTGATGAAGGTTCTAGCAACAGGAACCCGAGAACCGCAGGGGGAATCAATGCCACCAGACTACCGATGTAAGGGACATAACTCAGAAGGAATGTGAGCATGCTCCACAACAGCCATCCAGGGATTCCCATGGGTATCAAGATCATTGCAGTCACCACACCGGCACCAAAGCTGACTATGGTTTTCAGAATGACATAGCGATACACACCGTCACCAATATCGGCGAGAATCACCTTGAGGTTCTCTTCAACATCGGAGGGGTATGCTGCAGCGAGGCGCTTGGGCAAGGTCTCTGCTTCAAGGATGATGAAAATAAGGAAAGCAAATACCGTCAGCATCAATGTTGCAAAACTGCTAATTTCGCCGAACAAAGATAGCATAGTGCTCTCAAGTTGGGAACTGGAAATACTCAATCCCTCAAATGAAATTGTGAATCCTAAAATGACCTCTCCTTCCCATTTTGCAATAAATTCGTTCAATTTATCTGAATATTCAGGAGTCCCTTCCAAGAATGTCGACATGTCTTGGTACAACCACATCCCGATGAGAATGAAAGCCCCGGCAAGAGCGGTCACAACAAGCGCGTATGCAGGGAACAATGGCATGCCTCGATCATTGAGCCAATGTGCACCAGGTGCAAGAAGGAAATAGATGAACACCGCAATGATGAACGGTTCAATCACAGGGCGGAGATGAATCAGTGCAAGGACCAGAATTGTCAGGAAAATTGCCCCGTGTGATAGCGTTCGCAGACGATCGCCGAATTGTGCAGAAAACATTCCCATAGAACGCAGAAAAACCATTCGTCTTTCAATTCGCCCCCTGTATTCAGAGGTTGAAGTCGTTTTGATTACTGTTGGAAGCGGAGCCACTGATTCTCAGTCGCATCCCACCAATCTACAGTTCCATCTGGTTGTTGACGCCAATACACACCTGATTCATCTACGAAGGAGGGGAGGCCTTCACTGTCAGGGGTTTGTTCAGAAGAGGCCCAAAGGTCCTCTTCCTTCTTGCTCTCTCCACCCAGCATATTACCAGCAACCAAACCTAGGATTAGGGCCAATACAAAGCCACCAGAACCGACCAATGCGATTGTGGCTGATAGACTCATGACAATGGGTGTTGGTTCAAATTCATCGCCCTGTGATACATCTGGCCAACCATTGGAATCACCGCTCGCATTGAGCACGTCTAGACTGGCGTCAGGAGCGGGTGGCAACCGAATGACGTTGAGGCCTACTGTGGTTTCACGACCTTGAGGACTGATCAAAGTAGAACGGACCTTGTGAACACCTGGACTCCACATCGTGCAGTCAAGAACTTCAAGATCTTCGTAGGAGGTTACATCCTGTCTTGGGTCAGCGACTTCCCAAAGGATGGACATCTCGGCCAATTCAGTATCTTCTGTTGGAATGATTTCCAAGTCACAGGGGGTTCCAGCTTCTGTGCTACGACCTGTTTGATTCACCATAAATGCGGGTGGCGGATGCACGTGAATCTTGAATGAAAGCGTTTCAGTAGCAGTCATTCCCAAACCATTGCGATAATGTTCTGTAATGGTATAATCGCCTGCGGGCCAACGACTGCAGTCTAGAGGTGTCTCATATTCCCCGACCAACCATGGCACACCCTGAATGGAAACCATGCCCATCACATCGTAATACTCGCCAACCAAATCAGTCGACATTCGATGAACCAAACAGGTGTCTCCAGTGAAGATCCAATCTTCAGATTCCAATGTCATCTCGAGTTGGGGCGGGGTTAGGCTCGCCATCAATTCGTGAACACCGAGGTCCTCTTCGTAAGTCAACAATCCAGATTCCAAATCCCATACACGTAGTGTGATATGATATTCTCCATCCGACCATGCTTTGACAGTGGAATTGACAATGAGTGAATCTCCATAATTGATGGTCGTATTGTTCCAGAATGAAATTGACATGTCGTCGTCATCGGCGATGACTTCAATGGCGACAGATGCCATGGGTGCGGTCGTACCAATCGAAGCGATGACACGGACCAAATCTAACTCACCATCATAATTCTCGTCGATGGCGAATGCACCTGAGCCTGCAACGATGATGTGGCTCTCATCCTGTGCACTGGCAACGGTTGCCAGCATTGGTAGCATCATGGCGATCATGAACAAAGTTAGTATTCGGTTTCGCATCAGAATCCACCTCCTTCATTCACCAGAGATTCTTCAAAATCATTCGAACTCAAATCATCTTTTTTCGACGCTCGAGTGGCAATGAATGTAATCAGGAATACGAACATTGGCCAGGCGAATGTCAGTAGACTCGAAGTTGGGTTTGAGCCCATCAAGGCAAGTTGGCTACGAACTGTACCATAGGAATCAGAATACCCGTCTCCGTTACCATCAGCACAGCCTTGGACATCGATTGTAGAGGTACCAGCATCGAGTGGACAATCATCTCGAATTCCGCCGATTGGATTATCGCCAAAACCATCACTATCTGAATCGGCCCATTGTACACGATTCTTGGGGAATGCGTCTGCTTGTCCCTCGGGTGAAGCCTGCCAACCATCATCTGCGTCGGAGTAGCCATCGCCATCGGTGTCCGGACATCCCAATCGATCGATGACTGAGACGCCGGCACTCATTGGATCATTGGGGCACTGATCGGCTTGATGGCCTTCTGGATTGTCACCAAAGCCATCGCGATCGGCGTCTAACCATTGAGTGGCGTCGTGTGAGAAACGGTCACCCTGATCAGACCAGCCATCACCATCGGTATCCGTACAACCGAATCGGTCACTTCGACTGGTCCCGGGTGTATCTCTACACCGGTCACCTTCAAATCCGGTCTGTTCATCACCAAACCCATCTCCATCAGCATCTTCCCACTGTGTGGGTATACTGGGGAATGCATCAGCCGCTCCTGCGGGATGAGGCAACCATCCCAACTCGATGTTTGGATCGCTTGAGCCGTCACTGTCAGAATCTGGACAGCCCCATCGGTCGCGAGTACTGGTTCCAGATGTGGTCACACAGGCATCGGGTCGCCAAACATCATCGCCCTGGTTGTCTCCATAGCCATCGCCATCGACATCATGCCATTGTGTAGAGCACAACTCTCCACAGATTGCATTCAAACCTCCAGGGAACGCATCAGCGAATCCTTGTGGATGAGCAGGCCAATCCAAGTCTGGATTTGAATAACCATCTCCATCGGAATCTGGGCAACCATAGCGGTCATACATCGATGAACCCGGTCTGCTTTGACAGGAATCTGCTTGGTTTCCACTGGCGTTATCACCAAATCCATCTCGATCATAATCAGCCCATTGTGTGGCATCGTTGGTGAAGTTATCAGCTTGCCAATCGCCTTCGCCGTTGTTGTCACCGTAGCCATCGCCATCGGTATCCCACCACTGAGTTGGATTGTCAGGGAATGTATCGGCGTTGGTTCCAGATGCATTGTCTCCAAAGCCGTCGCGATCACGGTCTGCATGTTGTGTTGGGTCGTTGATGAAGGCATCTGCCCCATCATATTGCCAAGTCCAATTGCCACTGGGGTTTGACCAGCCATCACCATCTGAATCGATACATCCCATACGATCTTGTGAAGAGTATCCGGTTTCAAGCGGGCA
>CATISE010000213.1 GCA_949538655.1 Marine Group II euryarchaeote MED-G33
TCTAGGTGTGAAAATATTCAACGTTATTGTAAATGTGATTATGTTAGTTGGTGGAGTGTTTAGTATCCTTATGATTCTCGATTCGATTGGATTAATGCCGTAGATTACTCTTCTTCGACGAACGATGATGTTTGCCGGGGTAGACTTCATTATGCGACTCGAGTTGCCATTGGGGTGCAAGTTGTACATCTTCATTGGAATCGGCCAAAAATGGCTCTTTCGGGGTTTGGTGACCTGTTGATTCCATGCACACGATTGGAGATTGTCGCCCACCTCTCAGTTTCAGAAAATGGCGTGAGGCAATTGGTACGTTGTGACTTCCGTGAAGGGTTCGGTCCAGAAGATCTTTCCAATTCTGAACACTTGACCTTTGAAACCGCATTACATGGTGATTCAGAATCACAACCAATCGTTGTTTTCAATTCACATCCACTCGCGATTGCAAGCATCGGTTTCCCCGATATTGCAGTGCTCCCACCGTATACGTTTTCAGAAGACGGGATTTCGATTTCCCTTCGTGGTGTACCCAAGGGAATCAGTAGTTTCCTTGCGTTGGCGAATGAAATCATGCCTCCAGATTCGGTCAAAGTTGTGAATGAAGAAGAAGGTGAGGATGGGCCACGTAGTTTGCTTGGAGATCGGCAGTGGGAAGTCGTTCAAGCCGCGGTTCAATGGGGTTACTATGACGAACCAAAGGGTGTTTCAATGCGCCAGATGTCTGAGCGCCTGAACATGGCAAGATCGACCCTAGGAGAACATTTGCACAACGCCGAAGCCACCATCATGCGATGGTTGGTCAATCAAGAGTGATTTACTCTTCTTCGAAGTGTACTTCACGTTCGTCCTTGGGACCCAACTTTGCAGTTACAGAACAGCCGAGTAGTGAGACGATTCCAAGCACCCAAATGAGCAATGTAATTTCATCGATAAACGACGCATCTGCACCGTCGAAGTTTGTCCAATAACTGTAGGGTTGTGTGTTGGTAATCACGGCGTCCTTGAAGTCCACCGATTGTTCTTCGGTCATCGATGAAGATTGGGAAATCTGGAACACTGGTTGTAGGTCATCCATCGTTGGATCGATGGCACCAATTCCACGTGTATCGAGATAGAAAAACGAGGTCATATCACCGGCAATTGCAGCATCGACATTGGGTTCCATCTGCATCTCAACCGTTCCACCAAAGTAAACGGGTAAAGCACCAGGGAATATATCCAAAATACTCTCGTCATTGATTAATTTGGCTTGGATGGGATTTTCCAATGGATCGATCGTAAACAAATGGTGATGGGTCTCAACGCCATGAACTGAACTCTTTCCAATCACTTCACTGGTGGCAACTGTGTACCCACCCAGGTTGGCAGTTGCAGGCTGATCAGATGGGAAATAACTGCCCACTGCACCCGATTGAATGACAGGATCGAGCATCCCATATGCGGATGCGTTTCGTGAAGGTGTACGCCATGGCAAGTGAATGTCTCCATCTTCAGCGATGATTTGACCTGGCTCAAAATCGCCTACAGCGCCAGTGTAAACCGAATACACAGAAGCTGATTCGGTTGAACAGGGTCCATCAACGCCCAAATCATTTGGATCTACGCAACCGAAGAATGTGGCGTTCTTCTCTAGTGAAACCCAATCACTGAGCGGATCTTCCCATCCGAATAGCCACTGATTAACCGATTGTGTTCTGTAAGGGACTACACCGAGGAATGAGTCGAGCAACGGTTCTAGGAACGTATCGAACACGGTGAAGCTGAACAACCAACGGAGGGCACTGGCCGAGTTGTTGTCCAAACCGTAAATTTGAGCCACGAGTGCATCATCCCATACGTGAACTTCGCCACCTGCAGTTGGGATGAAATTCTCATCCATGGGGACTGAAAAACCCATGATTTCCCCATACATGATGTCCCTCGCAAAATTACCTGTAATACTGTGTGGGCCAGAGAATAGTCCCGCGGTCACCTCTGGTTCGAGATCAATCAGTTCGTTTCCATACACGGTGCTCCAGAGAGGGGCACCCAGTTCCTCGCTGCCCACATTCAGGCCGAGGGCGATGTATTCGTGATTGATGGGGTCAACAGATCCGAAAGCTTCCCAGAACCATTGATCTGCATCGATTTTCCCAGACCCCCCCGACAGAATCATTTCGTATTCTGCACTGGATAAGAACCAGTCGCCTGCCCATGCACCAATTTCTTGCAGGGCCCAAATTGAGAAGGTGTATTCAGTTGGACTGACGGTGAGTTCGGTTCGAAGGGCAAAGGGGTCGCCACCATCCGGATTTGCTTTCTGCAGGAAATCTGTCGAACCACAAAGGATCCGACGTTCGTCACAAACCAGAAGACCGGTCGGAACTCCACCCTCACCTTCGCTGAATAGCAAATTTTGCAAGGTGGCCTCATGTTCAATTCGATAGCCAGACATCTCTTCCAATCGATCGTTCAAATCATCCATTGAAGCGGATTCGAGAACCGCACCCCCACCATGAGCTGCAAATCTTGTACTCACAGCATTGTAAATGGCATGGTCACGAGCAAATGTCTCGGCATCATCCACACCGACATATCCGAACGTTGTTGCGCGCGCGATGGAATTCGTACCATTGTCGGGTGCGCCACCACGAATCATGAGCATGGTCCCAATGTCACAGGTCAAGGCGATACAAACTGAGGAATCGCCAGGGTCCTTGGCATCATACAGAACATGGTGGAGGGTGGTATTGGCCGCATCGGATGACTCCCAACCCACCTCTGCACGCATGGCCTCTTCACCAGCACTTGAGATGTCATCAGATACCCAGATGGATGGGGCTCTTTCACTCAGATCAAAATACAACATATCTCGCGTGTAAGCACCCTTCACAAACAGTGATCCTGTGTCGATTGCGGTGCCTACTGCTCCAATTTTTTGGGCATTGAAGAGGATGTTTAGATTGGTCAATTCAGTGTCACCTGACATAGAGGCGTGTTCGGTACCGTTCTCATCGGTGTAGATGCAATCTTCACACCAATCGTACACATTGTACTCACGGTAGGTCAGTGTACCTGCAGATTCATCGTGATACAATACCTCGCGCATGGTCGTCAAATTGTAGGTGAAAGGACCCATCTTTTCAAAATCCATTTCAGCGCCATCATCTTGTAATTCATTGGCATTATTGAGATTCCATGCGAAGAATGAGCGTTCTGA
Organism: Marine Group II euryarchaeote MED-G33; assembly: GCA_949538655.1. Taxonomy (GTDB): domain Archaea; phylum Thermoplasmatota; class Poseidoniia; order Poseidoniales; family Thalassarchaeaceae; genus MGIIb-P. The sequence goes on from CATISE010000213.1 coordinate 3,197, forward strand.
AGTTGCATTGAGCCATTCTTCGTCTTCCCAGGTATCATTTGTCATGACTGTGGCTTCTGCTAGTTTCTCTTCGGTGATCCCCATTACCATCGGTGAAATCACGACAACGTTGATGCTCATGAGGAGAATTCCGACGATTCCGAGTGCGATGGCCTTGCTGTTCATGGCCTTCGCACCCTAGGGGTCGATGAATAAGCAATTTGGAATGGGATGTCCCATTCCATGGAAATAAAATGCCATTTCTGTTTTTTTGAGAGGGGGGGCAGGGACAAGTATCAAACACTCTATTCAGTGACGTAATCCTATGGAAGAACACATTGAGTTTAATCCGAGTTTTACGATGTTGACACTGGCATTAGCGCCAGGTGAGAGTGTAAAGGCTGAAGCCGGCGCCATGGTTTGCCAATCTGGCGTTGAAATGAA
>CATISE010000214.1 GCA_949538655.1 Marine Group II euryarchaeote MED-G33
GAGAGGCAGTGGCCATGCTTCCTACCGCCCTATGGGCGGTATTTAACACCCCCCAAGTTTGCATCGTGGACTCTAAAGGCGGTGTTGTGATTTTGCAAGCCGTCCGGCTCCGCCATTCCACTCCCAGCCCGCTGCTCTACAGCGAGCCGAACCCAGCAATTCCCCATCACGAATGATGAGAATTTCCTCTCCAACTTTGAGGTCATTAGGAGCAGTGAGAACCATTCCTGGGAAAATATCCCCTCTCCATTTGGAATCACCACCGATTTCCACCTCTCGCAAGGTCCCTGTTTCCCTCAATATTGGAAGCATGGATTTCGTGAATGAGAAACGACCAGAATCAGGATGCCACTGTGCCATTTGCTGTTTGTCTTTCAGCAGCATCCATCGAGGTGGCTTTCCGCCAACTCGCAACCCATCCATCCAAGCGTCTGTACCAAACTGCCATCGACTCAAGGAACGGAATGAATGCATCAAGAATGCTTTCTCTCTCATGTGCTTACTCGATACAGATTCGACCGCTTCTCGAAGAACGTCACAGGCTGCTTTGGAAGATGCGCCGACACCATCGGGACGTGTGTCAATTGTCTCAAAGTCAAATTCGATTCCTGAATGATTGATGACAGTCGTGTAACCAACCCGTTCAACCAAGGCCTTTGCAAGTCGACGAATGGTGGCCAGTTCATCATCATCCCAATCTCCGGTAACAGGAATATCATAGTGGGCAGCAGGCCATTGCTCTTCCAATTCACGCGGAACCAATCCGAGAGGACTGGTTACCATCACTTGGTGGACCCTACGATCGCGAATGGCTGACCTGAAAAATCGATGGCTTTGGCTTGAAGAATATGGCTTCCGATCTGAACAAGGTAACAAAACAAGAGTTTCTCGCTGAATTTCTGCGGGCATATATTCGTGCTCGATTCTGTGAATCCAATTTTGAATTAGAGGATCCTCACGACTCACTCGACTGTGACAACGGAACCGCTGACCCTTCTCGACATGCATACTCAATGGAGCTGAATTTGATAGTAAAGCGTCGTGACGACGGAGGTGTTCAACCAATCGTGGACTGTTGAGGGCTTGCTTTTCCACGAGTTCTCGCAGCGTCCCAGCATCAATCGCTGCACGTGTTGCGGACAAGGAGGCCTTCCACTCTGAAATCTGAGTGGAAATATCAGCGGACTCGCCACTGGTCGAGTCCACCTGACGGGGGCCGTCTCGTGTCAACAAGACACCATGGGCTGCAGCTTGTTGAGAACGGCGCAAATCAAACAAATCCAAACCAAACCATGCGAGGATCGCACAGTTGTCTGGACCTCCGAGACCTGGGGCCCAGAGGAGTGCTGCAGGAAACCGCTCACGAATGAGACGAATGGTCTGAACCAATCGACCGCGATGTCCTGCCAATTGAAGGGCGTCTTGCAAAACCACAATTTCAGGTTCTAAATCAGCATCGAGGAGGGCGGGGTCATGGACCAAACGTTGCCAAGAAACGGGAAGTAGAGGGCCCGTGCTTTGACCCAGTCCGGAATTGGCCTCCTGCAAACTTGGTGGGAGGGTGTGCCCCTCACTGGCCGTAAATTCGGGTACATCCCCTTGTTCGAAGGGAAAGGACCAGTCCCCACGTGCTTTGATTGTCAGTGATGCAGGCAATGATTCAGAGTCATGTTTGACAAGAAACGGAGCCATCTCAATGCCCATTTCAGGATCTTGAGGCGTGAGACATAAACCGGGTGTAAACGATGCAGGTGATGCGCGATCACCGAGGCCAAAAATGCGTGCATGACGCCATCGCGCCACCACAGTTCGAGCCAAAGGCTTGTGCTCCATCAATGGGGGCTGCCGACACACTGGACTTGAATGATTCTAAAGGTGGCGGGCCGGAGGCCCGTCACATGCGCACACGAGCGGTGGTTCTCGCACTGTTGCTCATCCTGCTTTCAGCATCAGCAATCCCCGCTGAACATCTCACCAGTACTGACTCGATTAACGACCCAACGGTTGATTGGGAAGGCGAGGATACGCCGACACTCATCTACGAAGGGATACTAAGTGACCCACAGGACGTCGATAACATCACTTTGGGTGATGCGTTCGGTGTTGTTCATTCCATTCACTTGGTTCATGCTGACGAACCACTCAACATCGAAGTTAGGGAAGATGGATTACTCCATGGTCAAGCCGAAGCAAACATGACTTCATTCCTCAGTAGTGGAAGAGGAAATCCAATGTGGATCGAAATCTCGAATGCCAATTTCACATCTCCGAATTCCTACCGAATTCTAGTGCATTCAAATGCCGCGGACGAAGATGTTGAATTGGCCGAACAGACCGCTGCAGGATATGTCCATGAATTCGATTCTGTGGGGGACCGTTCCTATTTCTCAACGGGAGGAAATGCAGAGATTGAGATTCAATGGTTCGGAGGCGAGATGACCGAATTTGTCGGGCACATGACACACACCCCAAGTGGGCATGTAACCGCATTGGAATTCGACAACTTCCATGGAAGCATGACACTGCATACTCCTGCTGTTGATTCACGGCATGAGCAATTTGAATTCTCAATCTCAGCAAAGGCGGTTTCTGCGGCAGCACCTTGGAAATTGAACAAAACAATTCTATCCGGTGGTGATGCATTGTGTCACCATGATTGTCCGAATATTGTCACCGACACCACCATTCAAAGTGATGCGATTACCATTGAGAATGAGAGATTGGAAACTGATGGAAACTTGAGCGAGCAAGATTCTGTGGATGTATATTCGATTTTTATTCCCGGGGAAGCATGGGAAACACATCGACTCATTGCGACCATCGAAGGTGGTGAAGAAGACTTGCAAATTCAATCATGGAACAATACGGGTGAATTCATCGCCCCGCTAGATGTTGCCGAAGGTGTTGGAACTGTTGGATTAAACATGACACCTGGTTACCATGTCGTTAAAGTCACACGCCCAGATATGGCGGTTGGAACCAATCCATACCATCTTGAATTACAGACAATCAATGTCAGTAATGAGGATGACAAACCGATCGAACCGGGACCAATTGTAGATCGTTGGAAGGAATTCATCCCATTCTATATTGGAATTGGATTGTTAATGCTGGCGCCGATGGGTTATGTGATTTGGAGCCTACGCGGAACAAAACTATCCGATGAAGTGCAGGCACATGAACGAGGGCGCTTGAAGCGACTGCGCGAGCGCATCACGAAACTGATTGCTACAAAAGCGAGTGAGCATGAGATTGACAGTGCATTGCAAATGCTAGAAGAAGTTCAGTGGAAGGCAACTGTTGCGGAAATGGGACAAGCGACTTTGACACACCATACCGATTCAGTCACTCTGAAAGCTTGGCGAATTGGCGATGGCAGTTTGTTGGTCGGCATCCATATTGAAATCGCACCTTGGGAATTGGCTGCCCTTCGATTTGAGGCAGCAGGCGGCCCATCTTGGAAAATAACAGAAGTATCACCTAAATCACTTTTCGATGGTGATGAAATCTTCCTAGATACACTTGAGGTCGGTACGACACGATTCCTTAGACTACAACTTGAAGGCACTGCGAGTGGACTCGATTTGCACCTATCTGGACTCGTTGAAGGAAAACCTCTCGCTGCCATTCCAGCACGAGCACTTCTCATGGATGAGGAGTAATCAATTCCGACGATCTTCAGCCTCTCTCCTGACTGCATCTTCGACATCATTGGGTGGAAGACCGAAGGAAGGAAGCATGTCTTCCAACGTCGAACGCATTGATTTATCGATTTTTTCTGGAACGTGTAACTTCAGTAGTACGGTAACGTCTCCTTGGCCACGACCGCGACGTCTAGGCATGCCCCGGCCACGGATTACCAGAGTTTCACTGGGTTTCGCTCCTGCGGGAACATCGATAATCAACGGTTTTCCATCGATATGGGGCAACTCAACTTGTGTACCCAACATCATCTCTGGATAACCGAGTGGCAGAGCCATTATCAAATCGGGACCATCTCTTTCAAACCAAGCATGTGGTTCGACTTCAAGTTGGATGTAAAGGTCCCCTGGTTGCCCGTTTAGGATATATTCACCTTTGCCACGTTGGCGCAGTCTAAGGCCATCCTCAGCGCCTTGCGGGATGCTCATCCTCAACTTTTGTTCGCGCTTTTCTGAACCTGAACCGCGGCAATCAGAACAAGGGTTTCGGATCGTTTTACCCTGCCCATTGCAATCTGGACAATCTGAAACCATTTGTTGAACAAATGGGCCGACTCTGGCTTGTCTGACAACTCGACCTTCGCCGCCACAAGTCGAACAGGTTTGGATATCATTTGCTGATTTTGCACCCGTGCCATTACAACTATCACAGGCGGCGGATAAGGTCGCTGAAATTTCAATTTCAGCCTCATTGTAAATTTCCTCCAAAGTAATTGTGTGGCGCAACAACACATCGCTGCCTCTGCGTCCTCGGGTGGCTCTCCCGCCACCCCCAAACATTCCAGAAAATATCGATTCAAAACCACCGCTGAATAAGTCATCGAGGTTGATGTTCACACCCTGGAATCCACTTGGTCCAAATGGTGAACCCCCTGGAGAATCATGTCCAAACATATCGTATTGACGACGTTGATCCGGATTTGACAAAACAGCATAGGCCTCTTGAACTTCCTTGAACATATGTTCGGAATCAGAATCATCTGGATTCTTGTCCGGGTGATACTTTCTTGCGAGACTCCTGAACGCCTTCTTCAGTTCTCCATCACTGGCATCTTTACCCACACCGAGAACCTCGTAGTAGTCACGCTTCTCTGCCATCTACGCGCACCCCGATATTCTCGCGTCCTGACGCCTGTTCTTCAACCCGACGTTTCAACACTAGAGCTTAATTCCACAATTTTCACAGTAAGATTCTGATTCAGGGTTGCCATGTCCACAACTGCTGCACGTATTGCCTACATTCGCTGCGACTTGTCCTACAGAGGCTGTTGTTGCGACACCTCGCATCTCTTGTGAATACCAATCATCTGCAGCTGATTCAGGTTCCTGCGAAGTAGGCACTTGGGTTGGTTGAGAAGATGTTTCTTTGATTTTGTCAAGCACACCACCAATGAGACTTTTCTCAACCTCTTGGCGTGCGTGAGTTACACCTTGTACAGATTCAACCGGACCGCTTTCACCTGTTACACGGGCCGTCGATCTCCGGACGTGCTCCGATTCTGAAAAAAGGGCAACATTGTCATGATCTGTTTCTTCATTGTCAATTTCAGCCGTCAGACGTTCACCGGTTAAATCTGCAATCGAACCATCGAGACGTTTCAACGCCTTCTGTGACATCAGTCCCTGTTCGATCCCACGCGCATCGGCTTCCAATTCAGTCATGGCCAAATCGGCTTTCGACCAAACACCTCGATCTTCGGCAGCGTAATCCTTCTGAAGGTGTTTGATATGCTTGCGTCGATGCCATTCATGGTCACGAACAGTGCGAGAGTTTCGAAAGAGGAACACACCGATGAGAATTGAGACTGAAAAATAGATCGCCATTCCAATCCAATCGGTGATTAATCGCTCTGAAATCGCAGGTATCAGTTGATACAAGGATGTGAAAATGAAGATTGGAACCGCAAAAAGGAGCCAGGCGTTGAGTTGGTTTTTTTCTCCCGCCATGTGCCAACCATTTGCGGCTCGGATTTCAAGGAATCTATTGGACGGCCCGCTACTCTACTCGGTCCTGTGACGATTTGCCTGAACGGAATATGCCACCTAGCAACCCAATACTGAAGGAAGTATGTAGCAGAAGCAACAGGTATGGAACCCCAATAATCATCGAGGAATCTTTGGCCAAACGCGCTTCGTTTGAACCGACTGCCAATAATGTCGTAATGTAGGCGATGATTGGCCACAAAAAGTTGGGCACCAAGAATGTAGATTGGCCATCGATGGCGAGGCCTGCTACAGCCATTAGACCAATCCAAGGTAAAAATTCACCAATACGCATTCTCGATTTAGCGCCCATCACATGTTTCATCCTCCAGAAACCATAACGATAACCCATCCTCCACCATTGCTTCACAGTTGTTCGTTTTGCCATTCGAATATGGGTTTGGTGTGTCCTCCACAATGGCCAGCCATTTTCGATTAAGCGGAGATTTATTTCACTATCTTGTGTGGTGATAAATTCCTCATTCCAACCACCTACATCTTCTACCGCTTCGCGACGATACAATGTAAATGGTGGAATTTTCGTGGGACCTTCTTTGGAGAATCTCGCAAATTGCCCAGAGCCACCGAGAGGGCAGGCAAGTGTGGATTCAATCCAAGATGCAACGTTTGTTTTGGGCAAATCTGATTCAATGACCTTGGCTCCTAGACCACCCAAGCGACTTCCCAATTGAGATTCAATCGCATGAAAACGCTTGACTCGAACATCTAGATGATCACGTGGAACCCAAGCATGGCCAATCATTTCGAGCACAAACTCTACACCGTTGTCAAGGTAATCGAGTGCCTGATTACGTGCATGTGATACGTATTTCAATGGATTGTTTAGCAATGAAATTTGCGGGCCACCATTGTTTGAACTCTCGATGGCTAGACGTTCAACAATATCCACTGTTCCATCTGTAGAACCCCCATCTAGTACCACAATTTGATGCAGATGCGAGGGATAGGTTTGTTCCATGAAACTGCGGATACATCGTTCAATATGCATTCCTTCCTGCCAGGTTGGAATGACGGTGGCGACCACAGATGTGGGTTCCATGGTGGGCCACAGTATCTAGTGGGTGTCAAGGTTCCGTGCCCGAAAGCGAGAAAAAGTCCCTTTGAGCAACAGGGAATGTTCACCATGACTCGGGCACCCTTGGTTACAGTTTCCACTCGTGTGATGTCACATGAGATCGGACAAAGATGTGTAGACGCTGTCCAGAAGATTTTTCCTGACTTTTTGGTAGATTCCATTCCTGCTGGGGATGAATTCCCTGTGAAACGAGATGAAGTCGAACTTGTAAGTGAAGGAGTTTCGCCAGAACTCTTGCTTGAATTACTTGGAAAGCAACGAATTCTTGATACCGCATTGGATGCAATGTCGTTAAACATTCATGGGGATTCTACTACATTCCTCCTCTCAAGACAAGCCGCATTATCCGGTAAGGTTGCGTTTGTACTCGAAACTGAACAGACGGTCGGAGGTGTGATCCAAGTTACACTACAAAGTGAGGATTTGATCGATTGGATGCAAGAAGCAACGTGGCACCCTGGTCGTACAGATATACCGCGTTCAGTTGGAGATGATTTGAGCATGTATTCTGACGGGGCAGTCTCCGAGTGGTTTGACCATAAGGGTCGTGCAACATTCCAAACTGAGGATTAGAGTTCCTCGAAGCCTTTCTGGGCCAAACGCTGGACAAATTCGATGTCGGCAGGTAGCCAATTCAATGAATTGGATTCAGATTCAGTGACCCATCTACACTCATCATGAACAGTCGGTGTCAATTTCTGACCCCCAATTTGACAGGTAAAGAAAGAGATTTCAACGATCATTGATCCATAATCGTGTACTACCGTTTCGATCATGTTTCCAACTTCAACAACAATACCCAATTCTTCATTCAATTCTCGTTTCAATGCATCGATTGGAGTTTCATCGGCCTCGACCTTCCCGCCAGGGAATTCCCAATGCCCTGACATGACCTGATCAGATGCTCTTTTACAAGCCAAAATTTGTTGACTCGAATTGATGAGAACACCACCTACTACCTGTACGATTGGTTTCTGCACAATCCTCGCGCAAAGTTCACTAAAAATTTCCAACTGCTGATCTTCTGGAATCGATTCAAACGGCGGAATGTGGACAAATAGTGCTGGCAGGGCACGACCACGTGATTGCAAACCACTTTTTTCAATGAAATTCAGTGTCCGATAGTAGGTTTCATTGCACACAAATCGACCGCAGTCTTCACTAATCTCGACGAATTCATTATCTGAAAATGCATGTGAAATAGATGGCCTATGTGCAGTTGTGTGCAACAATGGGAGGCTATTTTCATCGATGAAGCCCTCTTTTGTTTCTCGCCCACTATTGTCTGCGATTCTAAAATTCAGTTCATTGATCGCACACATTTCCAATCTAATTTTTTGGGCATTCTCATTCAGACCTACATGTATGACAGCATCCACATCCGACAGATGGTTGAGGGACGCCACGCTGCCCGCTTCATCAACGGTCAAAATACGACCAGAATATGATAATTCAACGGATTCTGATTCTAGACCATAAGGGAGAATTTCTTTGATTTCATTCGTTTGACTAGTCCCGAGAATTCTTTCGACCAAAACCTTCGATGGATTTTCGACATGTTCACCAAAGGGTTCGAACCCGGTCAACCAAATTCGCGCCTTCATTGTGGATAAACACCCATCCAACGGACATAGCAATTATGGATGGGGACTCAGCCAACAGGGGCATGGACGAGGATGAATTGGAACTCAAAGCGCAACGCGATAGCATGGCGCGTTTTGAAGATCAATCCGGTCGTGATGGAGCTGATGGGAGTCTGATTCTTGCTGATGCACTTACCTATGCAGCCGGAGCGACTGCTTTCATTACGGCTGCCCTCGATGCGATGGAGGATGGGGGTCTCACCACAAGAACTGGTATTCTAATCGCAGCCGGCTTTGGCCTATGGTTGTGCTCGCAATCGCTCAATAATTTCCGTCGACTATTGCCCGTTTGGTTAAGGGTTGTTTTGGGGATGCGAATCCTTCCAGAGACATTTGAAGAACAGAGTATGTTTTCTCGAAAAAGAAGAATGTGGACGATTGTGATTGCAGCAATACTCACCGCAATTATCGCACTCCAGTTCACTGCAGATGGTACGAACATTGCCACACGGTCAGGCATTCCATTTCATTACGTATTGTGGGTAATATCTGCACTGGATGTACTGGTCGCATTACAATGGTATCGAGTGATTGGCAAATCAAACCAAATTGTCAGTCGGCCCGGCGGATGGTGATTTTAGACGCAATCCGGGCACAGCATTGAACAGGATGGACCAACAGGCAAGGTTGAGGAGAGGGCTTTCGATGGATGAGGATGAAGATTTAGTGGTGTCTCTACCCACCGATCATTCTGCACAATCAGGAGGGCGATTTCGCAATACACTCAGTGTTTTGCGAATCATTTGGACTGAATTAACTGCGGGTGTTGGTGCATGGGGCTCACTGAAACCCCTCATTGCCGCAGTGCTTGCCTCCGTTCCATTCTTGTTTCTTGGTCAACATTTCAATCGGCAACATCAGAAGGGATTCGATTGGATGCTGTTGCAATTGCCGCTAGTTTTGACATTGGTTCTTTGGCCAGTACTCTGGTTGTGGTCAATTTTAGATGCTTACAGGGTGGCAATGATTGGCGTTTCAGATGCCGAGAACAACCGACGTATTCTAGAAATTATGGCCTAATCACCATTCTTCAGGAATTTCGAGTGGTGAAAAGAGTTGGCCCGTGGCTTTTGAGTCCGCCAATTGATTTCGAGCCAGATGCTCCCATTGTCGCAATTGCATCAATGCATCCGCCAAAGGCATCTCGGTTGCTACCATAGATGAGCGCAAGATTGTATCGAGAATATCCATACGATCATCATCGAGATTTTGGAGAACGGTTTCGAGAGGAGGGCCACTTGATTCGGAGGAATCACTTCCCCCCAAGAGAGGCCATGGTTGTGTCAAAATCTCTGGTAACTTTTCTCCTTCTGCATTGGCTTGGACTGTCAATGCCTCGGTTAATTGACGTGTGTATTTTGAAAATACCAATGAAACTTCAATCAATGGCATTGAATACTGCCGCAAAAAATTCACAATTTGTTCCTGTAAAAAGACCATTTTCTCAGTTTGATCTGCATCAGGTGTGGGGATTGGTATTCGTGGCAACTCATCTGTCATGAGATTCACCGTTGACTAAATTTGACCGCTGGCGCGAGCGGCATCAATTTGCTCTTGAGTCCAACCTCCAGCGATTAGTTGCTCATCGGTAAAATTAGTCGATGTCAAAGGATGGTTGTGCCCACCTGTAACATATTCTGAAGCCGCACGTTCCAACTCACTTTGTCGGAGGTAACCATTGTCATCCGCATCATAATTACTTGCAAAGGAAAGGAATGTTGGAGCATCCTGAATATCGTGCATGCTGACGATTCTGGAAAATACACTGTCACTGAAGTCGAGAGGGACATTGACTTCAGGAGGTGGGATACTTACGACCGGTTCGGCAATAGGTGGTGCCAGAGTATTCGGTTCAGGTGCCGTTTCAAAACCGGGCGGCGGCGCAATGTTGACCGGCGGTGGTGCACTTTCGAAGCCAGGGGGAGGGGCGATGTTTGTGGGGGGCGGGGCATTGGTAAAATCGGGGGGAGGAGGGGGGTTATCCCCGGCAATATCAACCGTTTCAGATTGTTCAAGTAGATCGGTTTCATCATCGAATTGAGACTGCTTTTCTCTCCGATATAGAACCAACATCGAAACACCGAAGCAAAGTGAAGCAACCGCGATGATGTACAATACAAACAGGCCCTTTGATTGATCGATTTGTTGGGAAAGCGCTTCCCCATCACGAGCTGTGTGTGGTTTGATTTCTAGCGGTTCAATGGTGACCCAATCGACATCGATATGGCGATCACGCGCAACCAATTGATACCTATGGATTTCGCTTTCTTCAACTTCGGTGGTGGGTAGAACAAGTGTCGCAGACCAGTTTGTCATGGAATCAATATTCACAATCGTTTCAACGTCTGAAACCTCAACCCATTGATCAGCTGTAATCTCTTCAAGTAGGATGAAAGTGATCTCTCCAGCCTGATCGTTGTTGTTCGTCCCCTGAATCGATAAACTTGCATCCTCGCCGCCAATCGGAGATGGATTGTTCCATGAAATTACAGTACTATTGCCACGGAGGTCGATATCAGGTCCGATACGAATCAATCTCCATTGTACGAGTGGATTGTGTTCAGTGTTGTTTTCTGCAATATATGGATTCCCTGCCTCATCTGAACCCGTAATCCAAACATCGACGATGTATCCGGGTAGTAACTCGATAGAACCACTATCTGTCAAATCCATGAGGCCTTCCCAACTCCAATCGGCTCCGATTGGTGCCCCTTGCTGGAAGGGCTGATTTCCACGTGAAATCTCACTGGTCCCTGCACGGATTCTCCAATGAATTTCCGCAGGTCGGTCCGTGTTAAAGCCATGTTCGTCAGAGACGTGGAGGCTGACAGGCAACTGATTGGTTTCACTCAACCGTACGTCACCATCGGGACCAATAGAACGAATCTCAGGTGGCGTGCCATCTACAACCAATTGAATCCGCGGTTGTTGTGGGGTTGTATCATCGGCCAAACCGGGGAGGTTTTCGAGACTTGCATACATGTCAAGACCACCACTTCGAACATTGGGTACAAGGATATCGAGGGTGAAATCACCACCTTCCCGCGGGACGGCTGACCAAGATCTCTCCAAGTCCCCCACTACAATATCGAATGCACCTTCTGGAGCAGGAGTCGAATCTTCACTGAACAGAATTCGGCCACCAATCCGTACAACCTGTCCAGCAGCAATCAATTCTGGAGATTCGCCAGGCCGGAACAGATTTCGCCCGGTTGCCAAATCGGTCGCCGTAAAGTGACCAGGGACCATGTCAAATCGCAAATCGTTGTCGAGACTCCACTCATCGTAACCCAACCCACCAGAATCCTCGTGGCAAGGCACATCGGTGTTCAAATCACAGGGCCAATCAATGACTTTGACAATCGGTACAAAGGTAGTGGCACCATTGGTGTCAAATTCCTCTGGGAACCACCAAGTCAACTGGAAGCGGATATCAAGGTAGAGGATACTACTGTTGGTGGGTTCAGTCGATGATGAACTGTAAAGGTTGGATACCGCTACCGCTGTACTACCTGATTCAAGGTGCATTGTATGCCCTTCGTCAGGTCGTGTGAAATTTGCCCAAATAGAGGCGCGTTCGTCAGCAAAATCCTCAATCAATGAAAGGTGGACTGATTGAATATCTTGCCAGCCATTCCCATCACCGATTAACAACCGTGCAACATATTCAGTACCGGGATGAAGAGGCGATTCACCATCATGGCCTAGAATTGTTGAATTGATGGTTTCGATGACCGGTGAAAATTCTTCTCGGATTGAATAGGTCACCAAATCGGCATCCCAGTCAGGGGTAATCAAAGAACCAATACCGCAGGGGGTCGGGACATCTGGACAGACAGGACCGCCACCTCTAGCAAGCACGTTCTGCTGCTGATCAACTCCACTCACATAGAACGAAACTTTTTCGCCATGCTGGTTTGAACTATCATCAATAATGCCATTGAATATATTGAGGCCCCCTGGCAAGTTCTCTGGAGAACGTAAGATGGTGGTGCGATATTCATTAGCATCGGGGAGGCGATTGTAATTCAGGTCATCTTGAGCCTCTATCCAATAATGCAATGTAATCTCAGTAGGTGGATCTACCGAATCTTCTACAGTGACGCTGATTGATTGTGTACCCGCATGCACTTCGATTCCATCGTCTGGTGTAGCACCCATGACCAATGGACTATTACCATCCAGAACGATTCTCATGGTGTTGAAATTTGGGTTGACATAGTTTGAACCATTTGGCAAGCCAACGGCTGATATCTGGAATAACATACCTCCTTGACTGGATTGGATTGGAGTCTCAAACACCATGTAATATTGGCCATGTGCGGGGTTCGCCTCCGTCATGAAAACCTGTGAGCCATTGGACATAGGTTGACCATCTTGCCCTAGATTCTGGCCTGCCAATTCAAGATTGAATTGGCCCGCTTGTGGAGACAGTGTCGTTCCTTCAAAGGCAATCGTCCCACTGAATGTTAGATTGGTACCACCCCGCATCCAATCATAGGGTAACAATTGGCGGCCAGATTCATCGACAGCGGTTAAATCAAGAAGTTGTATGTCATTCTCGACACGGAGATTCAAATTCTCGGACTCGTAATTATTGACAGCCAAACCGATATCATCGATAACACTGATGTTGACTTCTGTTGAGGACTCATCATCCCAATTCCATTCTGAGCGAATCGGCATCCTGATGCTGACAATATCAGCAGCGTTGGTCACCGAAGTACAATTCCCAGCATCAAAGTGTACAATTCCATCGACATCAATTTCCTCTGCGCAGGAATCGCCAGCTTGCCAGCGCAGTACTGGATCCGCTCCGTGGCTGGACTGGAGTGTGAAATCGACCTGTTGGAGATTGGTGGCGTCGTCCCCAATTGCAATCTGTGTGACAAGAATTCGATCCACCCCATCTGGGACTAGCATACCCCCGTCGATTGATGTGTCAATCACACGTGTCCGGAATCGATAGGTGATATCCAAATCGGAAAGACGGACTCGACCTGGGCTGGCTGCCTTAATGGTGAAAGTAATGTTGACTGTACCTTCCCCATTTTGTGGAATCTCATCATTGAGTGCATCGACCAAAGATTGACCACTGACCATTATCGGATCTTGTAGACCACCTGAACCCGTATATTCGTCCGTTCCGTCATCACCGACGTCAATCCGTACCGCACTTGGATATCCTTCCTCATAATGTAGAGTGAGTTCATCCATCGATGGTGTCTCTGAAGAGGAACTGGTGTTAAGGGCGATTTTGTAGATGAGCTTGTTTCCAACGCTTGTCCCCCAATCAATCTCAACGTTGTTTTCAGCAAACACCCAATTCTGCCCTTCATCATTGGAAACCATCACTGCAGCGGCGGTGCCCGTGGGTTCAGTAGCGGTCCAAGTAGCACGCATCCGACCCACTTGAGTCCCCGTAGACAAGATAGGGGACTCCCATTCTCCTGCTGTTTCATATTCGGATGCGTAATCAACTGACACCCACCATGAAACTGCAGTAGTGCCTACCAACTGAACTTTCCACTTCAACTCAGTGCCAGGGTAATCAAAATGAACAGTTTCATTGTTCGTGACCGAAACCCAATGAGTTCCACCGTCTGCACTAATCCAATATTCGACTCGATCACCTGCAGCACTGGTTGTCCAAGAGACTCCCATATTCGCTGCAACCACTTCATCATCGACCTCAAACGATTCACTGACCCAAGTGGATGTACCAGGTTGAGCCGTAATCAGATAAGTGATTCCACTTCCAAATTCACGGAAACGTTGTCCTTGGGTCCAGGAATAGTGATCCAGTGTATTCAACCTCTGTCCATCATAATCAAGCCCGTATCCATTTGCAGAAATCGATGTTGATCCTGTTTGCTTGGTCAAAACACTACCAGGAGTACCGGTGATTGCAAAGCACTCAAGGTTGTCAGAACTCCATGATTGATAGGTCCGGAACCAAACCAAATCGCCATGGACGGACATCCCTCTCACCTGTCCATTCGACATGAAATAAGTGTAGAAATCTGTACTGTTTCGCTCAAACCCACCATTGCCATCAAATTCGTATTGAATGACTGACTTACGAACTCCGTGATTGACCCAGATACTATCTCGTGTGCGATCGTATGAAATCGCGGTGTAGTCACCATATCCTCCACTACTGACATCGTATGACGAAATGCATTTCCAAGCGAGGGGGTGGCGAATGTCCCACTCTACAATGCGATGATATTGAACGGAATTCTGACCACGGTAAGCAGAGAGTATTCCAAACGCCCTCTCATCATCGGTAACGGCCCAGTCCCGCCAACCGTAGGTTTGCCACGAACTGGACAAAGATGGGACAGAACAAGTTCCGATGTCCAAATCAGGCCTTAGCGCCTGATTGTACGGACCTGTTGTCATTTGCGTCCCATTGTTTGTGTACAACACTTTGACCGTGTTCTTGAGCGTGTTTGTATCCCATGTGGATGCAAAAATCATGTTTCTGTAAACAAACGCTGCACCATTGTAGGTCGCCATTGTCCCTGAGGGCAATGTTAGTTGTGAACTAAATCGTGTCTCGCTGACATTGGTGGTATGGGGTTGGCGGATGGAATATGTCGAATTGTCATACCAAGCATTGGAAGACGCTGGTTCAGATTCCATGTCATGGGATTCGAACCAATTGTTTTCATCTTTCATCGACAAAGAGACAGATTCACCACGAGTGTCAATGGCGATCGGAGTGCCTTCAGACCAGTCGCTTCGAGATGTATCTGTGATGCTATTCCATCCTGTTGCTGATGCTCCTGAAATGGTCACTTCTGCACCTGTAACTTCTGCACCTCTTGGGATTGAGACCTGGATATTCCGGGCAGGAGTAGCAGATTGGTACAGGGCAATCGCTTCAGAGGAACCATCTGCAAATGTGTAGAGGTGGCGAGCACCGCCGCTTGTAGATTCAATCTCATCAAACGTCAATGTGGATTCGGCAGGGTGTTGCACTGCGGCTGCAAAAAGGGATAGCAGGAACAAACTTAGCAAGAGGATACTCTTCACAATTGGTTGCCTTTCAGTCTGCATGACGCCCCCCCGCAAGATTGCACAGGAGGTGTGACGTATCAAACTCTTGTTGTCGGGTCAGGCCCCTACGGGGCCGTGACCCGGAGATAATCAACTGGTTGTTCGATCATCGTAACGGATGGGTGAACCACCATTTCCACGGATACCGTCGACCATATCGTCATCAATCTCAAACCAGTCGTTTAACCAATCACCATCAGTATCGTAATTGGTCGGATCGGTTCCATCTGCGATATTGTCGCCATCGATGTCTAGAACCCACCAACCCCAAGCAAATTCGCCTTGACCAATATTCGGGAAGCGATCGAATGAACCCCATCTGCGTTCCCACTCATCCGTCCAATCACCTCGACAAATTGTGATATCATCTGTTTGGTCGAGAAGCATGTAATCTACATCATTATCGAATACAACGTGTGCATAAAGGTCGTCTGTCATATTGATTCGATACATTCGGAAATAATTTGCATAGATATCATTCGGAGTGTCGGTTTGCAGTAAAAATCCACGTAATTGCCACCATTCAGTAATCTGTTCACCTTCATACAATAGCGGTGAACCGCGTACTTGATTGGCACTCGTCAATGTTGTATTCCCAAAGAATTCTTGGAAGTTATTGTAGGGTATGTAGATGCAGGTTGGCCCTGAACAATCCCAGCCACCATCATTGTCGGGATCTTCAGACGCATCCGTTGGATCACGTGGGTCAAATGTGGCCCAAGTCCAATCCATGTTGGGCCTTGCCAAGTTCATCCCCGTCACGTTCAATGGTTTCTTCGTCGACCCGAAATCTTCCCAAACAACCTTGATGTGCATGAATGAAGACCAATTGTCGTTGGATTCGTTCCAACCTCTGTCGTGTTCCCACCAATCTGGAAGCATGTCACCATCGGTATCGGTATCGATTGGGTTGGTTCCATACTTGTAGACTTCACGGCCATCGGTAAGTGCCCATGAAAAGTCATAGTCGGTTGTGGCACCATTCGATTCTTCCCGAACCTTCTGAATGGCGTCACCATCCGTATCATTGGAAATTGGAAGAGTTCCTAAATTCCATTCTTGCAAGTTGGTGAAATATAGCGGACTGTTGCCGGGGGAAATCTGCTGGCTAGAATCGTAAGGAGTGAATGTTCTTGATTCCCACGAACCCTGCTCGGCAGGTATATCGCCAGAATTACCATTCCAAGTGCGATCAAACCAACCATCTGCATCTGGATCATAATCAACATCGAGTGGGTTCACTGGGTTCAAACTCCACCTCCAACTGTCCATTGGTAGAGTTTCGGAATAACGAGAATAACAGAACTCCCATCCATCTGGCATCGTGTCGCCATCTGAATCTGGGTGGGTTGGATCAGAGATGCCCAAGAGACTGAGATTCCAATTGTCTGAATACGCCTCATTGATTCGAATCATTCGTTCACTGCTCATGACATCCTTTGCCACAAACAAGTCGTATAGAACACCGCGAGCTGCAAATTCGGATAGACCCTGCTCTTCTTGTTGTGCTGTCATGGCATCCAAGCCATAGCTGACCAATCCAAATTCAACCGGGACTGTGAATCTTTGATCAAAACGCCCATAAATTCGTGCTTGATATTCTGCAAGATTGTCATAGGATTCATTCTCATCAATCTCCCCATCACCATTGCAATCCCACGAATCATTATCAGAATCGAAGTCCACGTCGGCCGCAGTAAGTGGGTTCATCTCCCAATGATTCCCCTCTAAATTCCATTCAGTAAACCAATACTCGTAGCCATCAATCATTTGATCACTGTCAGAATCATTGTTTGTCGGATCTGTGATTCCGATGATCGTTGACAGAAGTGGGGGTGGTGGGATGGCAGGGTTACTCCGCCAATCAAGATACTGCTGAGAAGCGATCATGGCCCGATTTCCTTTTGCGAATAGCATTGAATTAATTCGCTGCAAAAATGCATTCTCATTCTGCGCGATAGCCTCCTCCCACATCTTTGGAGCATCTGGGGGTGAGAGCCCCCCATTGGTTGGATTTTGCACGGTGAGGTTGAGTTCTTGCAAATCGGTCAGTGCATCGCGATCTGCATCATAATGCCCATCACCAGCAACCAACGGATTCAGAGTCCAAACCAAATCACTTTGATTCCATTGTGTGAAGAGAAGTTCAATGCCGTCATACATCCCGTCACCATCAGTATCAGGGTTGTTCGGGTCACATGTCCAACCACTCAGAGCGATTTGTTCAGGACTGATGAAGGCGCCAAATGGTGTCATTGAACCAGCTTCATTCCACACTTGGATTGCTGCGATATCACCTACGCCGAAAACGTAGTATTGAGGACTTGACTGGTCAGGGTCAGTTTCGGTATAATTTGAGTCGATTGAGTTGTATTCTTCCCAATTCGTCATCCCATCTCCATCTGGATCCCCAAGAGAATCTAGTTCCATGACAGGATTGAGAGTCCAGCCCTCATTGAAAACATCCCAACGTGCATGGTACACTTCCCAACCATCGGGCATACCGTCCTGATCCGTATCCCGGCTCAGTGGGTCGCTAGTCCCTTGATCAGCAGGGGGTGCAAGCGGTTGATCGGCAATCACCTCTTGTGTGGCAAAGAATCCGAATGCCTCAGTGGCTGAACCATTCCATGATTCGTTGTAAAGAGCAGTGCTGAAAGGCAAAGCGTTTCCATCTTGATCAACGTCACCAATCATAATCAACGATGAAATGTAATACTCCATCCAGTTGGTGAACATTTCATCTTGCTGAAGAATCCCATCATGGTTTGCATCATATCCATCACCATCAGGATTGTTTCCTGCATCCGAACCATTCAGTGGATTCAGGCCCTCTTGTGCCGAGGACCATGAACAGGTGTATCTCGCCTCCCATCCGTCAGGGAGGCCATCACCATCAGAATCGGCAAGGTTCGGATCGGTATCGACCCAACCAGCAGCCCCATCTGCGGTTTCGTTGTGAGTGTATAGGCCCTGTTCTAGAACAAATAACCTGATTTGTTGCCATTGATATTCACAGAGATTTGTCAGCCCATCACCATCTGCATCATCATTGGCATCAGTTGGGTCCGTCGGGTCAAGCGACCAGTCATTACCACCATGGAATGTTTGTCCAATCCAGCGACGGTATTGGATTTCCCAACCATCGGGCATTCCATCTTGGTCTGTATCAACATTGGTTGGATCGATGGAACGGTCGGTTCCACCTCCTGCTCCAGAATCAGACCATCCGGTGATGTAGGTTGTTCTTGCGGCTTCACCTGTGGATTCGTCACAAGTATACTCTCCATTTAGATAATGGCAAGTGAAATTCGTACGGTCAAGGAAAAAGCCCCAATATTCTTCACCATCATACAGACCATCTCCATCTGTATCGGCCAATTGTGGATTGGTGGTATTCCATCCTTGTTCGGTGGAGGCAACATAGCGGAATTCATCGAGATTAGACCAACTTCGATCAAAGTAATCATCCTCATCTGGATTGAAATTGACACCATCTGCATCAGAATCATCTGCACCATCATATGGATTGGTTGGATCCAATCCAAAGATGAATTCCCATCCATCTGGCATGCCGTCAGAATCAGAATCATTTGACAGTGGATCAATGAGAACCATGTTCGCATATTTACCAGGGTCTAAGGCCGCGAAAAGCATCGGCTCCCCATCGATATCGAGAACGGTCATATCGACAATTCGGCCTGGAATTCGAGTGTGGTCGGGTTCAACTCCTGAAGATCGGCTGTGATCAGCATCAAGAGCCCATGAGCCCCACTGTGAACCAATGATGACTTCATCGCCGAGAGGTAGAATCGAAAGTACGTCATTCGCTGTCAATTCCCCATCATTGTACATTCGATCGTATGAGAATGCACCAAATGGATTGGAAGGGCCCACGACCAAATCAAACTGATGTACACCACCACGAGTCCCCACCCAAAGAGTCTGCGGACTCGTGATTTCTCCGTTCACATCCCTGGGTCCATCGATGACAAGAGACTGTACACGTGCGGCCAACGCTGAATCAATTGCATCAGCGGGTATCACGTAATCTTCAGCGTCCGAAATGTCGAAAATCCAACTTGATTCGAAACCGCCTGCGAAATCGGAACTATTGGCCATCACAAGGCCACGATCAGTTCCGACAAAGAGGCGTGGACCCTCACTGGGAAGGACAACATGGACTGCGGTTTCGACCGTCGTGTTTTCTTGTTGCTGAAGCGTGTTTGTGAGTTGTAATACAGTTGTAGGCGTGTTGATTAATCCTTCAGAATCAATAGTGAACCGCCAAACTTGTTGGTTTGCTCCGAAGCCGAGTAGAAGTACTTGACCGCCACTACCGGTTTCGATTTCCGACATCAATTCAATCGGTTCAGTTTCGATTTCATCGATAATCGATGAAAATTGTCCCTCCTCATCGAGGGCCAACGAAATCAATCCATTGCTGGTTGAAAGCAATAGAATACCATCTTCACTTCCTTCAGACCACATGAACAAATCGAGTAAATCGATTCCAGCCGGTAACTCGTAATGAGTAGAGGAATTCATCGACGGTTCAAGGATAGTCACACCTCGCATGGTCCCTACGTAAACCAAACCATGCACATCATCAGAGAAAATCGAATGAGCATTGTGGTGCAACAAACTTGGAGATGTTCCTTGATCAAACGCGGTTACTGTTTGTCCAGCAACTCCAATCGGGGTGTGCTTCACCCCAGCCGTTACCCAATTGCCCTCGTCTTGGTAAACTGTGTATTCCTCTAAATTACTGAATACTTCGCCCAAATCAAGAGTCGAACCCGAGGTGTCTGGAGACATGGCACCATCACGATTGAGGTCCCAACCATCCAAATCACTGTCAATCAACGCATCACTGCTATTCAATGGATTGAGTTGGAAATATATCTCCCACCCGTCTTCGATCCCATCTCCTTTCTGAGTTTGACCAAGCGCGGCACCCAGATTGTTGACCCAACGATAGTAATCTGTGTCATTGTTTAGAGGATCAGTACCCAACCAACCATCGTCATTCGTAGGACGAGTTTCATCTGTCAAACATGGATTCACAAGGTGATTGATTTCGCCAGAACAACGTAACCCATCAAATTCAGTAACCCAATTTTCGGGGGCACCATACAGATATTCCTCAGCATTCGTATAGAATTCATGTGGTTCTATGGTCCCATCACGATCTACATCGAAACCATCCCCACAGCCCAATTGACGATCAGGACATAGATCGCTGTCCAATTGTCCATCACTACTGTTCAACGGGTCGAAGGCTCTACAATTCCAAACATTTGACTCATTCAAGAATCCAATATATGGTGAAGACATGCACATTGCAACCTCGAATCCATCAGGCAAGCCATCGCCATCGGTATCAGCTGATCTTGGATCTAGATACCAACGAACACCAATCTCTGAGATGTCCGCTGACTTACCAGGCAAACCAGTTCGATTGTTGGTAAAACAAGAGTCCAAATCGTAAGGCCAACAATATTCCATCAAAGCGGTAAGACCATCGAAATCATGGTCACTTTGGTTGTCAGTGCCATTGTCTGCATCCAGCCCCGGAATTGTTCGTGACCGGTCGCCCATGTCCAAAAATACAGGTTCGCTGTAAGCTTCCTCGTGGAGATCGGGCATTCCATCCTTATCCCGATCCGTAATCGGTGGTCCTTCGCCCG
This sequence comes from Marine Group II euryarchaeote MED-G33, assembly GCA_949538655.1. Lineage (GTDB taxonomy): Archaea > Thermoplasmatota > Poseidoniia > Poseidoniales > Thalassarchaeaceae > MGIIb-P. The sequence goes on from CATISE010000214.1 coordinate 21,179, forward strand.
TCGTATCCCCTGGATGAACAGACTGAACCGGGCTATTGGGGCGTATTTGGCTGACGAAAACCATCGACCCAAGAAGCAAGAGTGTAATCAGAAGAGCTGTTTGCTTTCGACGCATATACTCACCTGTGGGTTATACCCACAGAGCCATCCCTGCTCTCACGCTTATGATGCTGATGGAGCGTCGTTCGGACATTATTTCGTGAAAAATAGCCATATCAATTCATTTATTGATGAGGAATAGTTACGATATTAAGGTGTAAAGTTACTAAATGGCGGTTTCCAAATGGTTCTGAAATGCACTCCTAATTTACCTCAGAAGCGCTTTGTTCAAGGGGTGTAAGGTCGGCCGCCCTAAGGACACGCATGTCACTTGAGATTACGCACCTTGGTTCGGGCAGCCGCGGTAACGCGACGCTGCTACAAACAGAGGAGTCGAAAGTACTGATTGATTGTGGATTTAGTGGTCGCCAAATGGAGCGTCGATTGGCACGAATTGGAGTCGACCCCTCGACGGTGGATGCCATCCTAATCAGTCACCATCATTCCGATCACGCTCAGGGCGCAGATATTTTCAGTAGACGGCATGGTGCGAAATTGCTCGCCAACTTCACCACATGCGCCAACCTTGGTTTTGATCCGGTGAATCGATGTCGCATCTTTGAGGCGCTCGAACGTGTCCAAGTGACCGCTGATTTGTCAGTACTTCCAGTACCTGTTCCACATGACGGAGCTGACAATGTTGGATTCATCGTCCATTCAGGTTCAAGCGAACGGGCTGCAGTGGTTACTGACCTTGGTGAACCGACTGACGAATTGATCCATCACCTTCGCGGTTGTGCACACATATCAATCGAGTCAAATTATGATGCGAAGAGGCTGGCACTCGGACCGTATCCACCCAGCCTCAAATCACGTATTTCAGGACGTGGAGGGCACCTTTCAAACCAACAGACTGCGGAGTTGTTAGCTGAAATCCTCACATCACAAACAAAGAGTGTAGTCCTCTGCCATCTTTCTTCAAAAAACAACGCACCACACCTCGCTGAAAGTGAGACCTTGTTCAGGGTAGAAAATTGGGATGGCGATTTGCGAATCTCGACACAAGAAGGACCAGAATTCAGCCATTGGTTGGGTCAAACAGAAGCAGAGATTCTAACACGCTGAAATCTTCACCTCAGTATGAGGTGAAATGAGAATGGCTAAGAACATACGGCGATATGTCGGGGCATGCGCCCAGTCATCGCGACCCGGGAATCCGCCGACGAGCGGGCGGTTTCCGAAATCATGGGGGTGACCATGTTGCTAGCGATGGTGATCTCAACAATGGCTGGGGTGATGGTTGTCATGCAACCATTCATGCAAGACCTCACCGATAACCGTGATTGGGCAGCAGGCAGTGTTGCTGCAACCCAATTCAACGATCGCTTGCTCGTCGTTGCAGAATCACCCGTCGGAACAGGAGTGGCCGTAAACAACCAGCATGTGAAAGACACCATTACGCCACTCCGAGTCGCTGAGGTTTGGCAAATTAGTGCTGATTTAGTAGGAAATGATCGTGTTGCCGTTTCGATGAATAGTGGGGTCATTACGGTTTCATCTTTGAACGAATCCGCAGTTTCGGTCAGAATCCAGACAAATATCGAAACTGAATGGTGGAATTTGACGGAAGGTCAAGGCCAAATCACAACAAATGTCAGCTTACTGAGTTGGGTTCAAATCGATATTATGGATGCAAATGAGGAAGTCATCCATCGTTGGATTCAAGCACCACTCGATGGTGTTCAAATCCGCACACCATTGACGTCAGGCTCATTCCAAGTCAACCTCGTAAATGGGGCGAGAATTGAGCAATTACCCAATCAACCCATCGATGTCAGAAGTTACCCTCGACTCCATCATGACCGGGCTTTAGACGGTGAACTTCGAGTTAGTTTTGTGCTTCTCGACATTGATGTCGAGGGATTGGAACGAAGTACTGATGTATCACTTGATGTCGAAAGTCGAGGTGTTATCACATTCTTTGACCATCAGGCTCGAAACTTACGTTTGAATGCTGAATTCACAGGTATCGACAACCCAGAATCAAGATATCTTCGCCATTGGACGGATTCTTTCGATATGCATCGGGCGACTGGCGATTCTAGTGAATTCATTGGATTTGGTCCAAATGGTAGAGTCTCTGGTGCTGAAGGTATGACGATGCATCCCTCTTCCAGTGCATTCCATTTGGACGTCATCCTACAACAGGTCGTGATTCAATGATTCGTAGAGATCATGATGAGGAAGCTGTTTCTGCAGCCATAGCCACCGTTTTGCTATTCGCTGGTGTGATTTCAATCATTTCAGGAATGATGGTGACTGTGATTCCAGTAATCGACGAATTACATGGTGCGGTCGAAAGGGAAAACATGGTTGGCCAAATGGAGGACCTCGCATCTGAAACAGAGCGCTTGAGTGAATCGGGAACACCCGGAGACACGGCACAACTGACCATTCGGCCTCACACAGGGACCCTTGGCTGGGATCTTCTGGAAGGAGGGACATGGTATAGTGCGACACACCAACCAGATACTACATTCCGTCTTGAGGGGGTTCTAGACTTGGATAATACAATGCGTTTGCGACATGCAGAACATCGGATCGAGAGTCTATGTGCGACAGACTTGCATGCATCGGCTGAGTCATTGAACCACTACCGATTACCCACTTTGGATGCCGATATTTCGGCGACACCACTCAATGCATTGACATCATTGCTAGGCTCAAATCAAATTTCATTTGTGCAAAATGACTCCTCGGAGGCGGAGACCCTCACCACCGATGATGTATGGGTGAAAGAAGGACTGAGTGCATCCGAGGGAGAAGCATGGATTCACAGTGCAATGCCCCTCAGAGTTGTCATGTGGAAAGGAGATGGTGGAGCCTTCCTTGCAACCCCTGACCAACCAACCCCTGGTTCAGATACGGGTAGAAGTTGGACAGTTCCTCTGATTGCCAACTCACATGCAATCCATCTGGAATCAGATTCACCCTTCACGTTGGAATGGGAAACTCTCGATGACGAGGGCAGTGGAAGTTCATCCTCTGCAAACGTCATTCAAACACCTTCAGGTGAATCGGATACAATCCATTCATGGCAAGGTGAGATTGTTGTTTCCCAAGCTCAACAATTGGTTCTGCGCACTTCTGCCGAAGCCCGAATGGTTGTTCATTGGGGAGATGCAATCGAACTTGATGGCGAGGGACCAGGTGCATTTTCATGGCCTGACAGAACTGGGGCTGCAACTGGTATTCACTTCAGACCACCTGCGATGGACGGATCTTTGCTTATCCACAACCCCACCAGTCAACCTACCACTGCGAAAATTGCGAATCTTTACCACGCAATCAGTGGTTATTCTAGTATTCGAATCCCTTGGGATGGCAGTCAATTGTCTTGGATTGAAGGTGGAAGTCCGATCCAAGTGGAATGGATTCTTGATACGCAAACTGTCGGCGATACGGCAACACATGCAACTGCATGGAGACCCGGGAGTTTGTCCATCGCACCAGCTGCTGATTCGGGTCGGATTTCAGGGGCTGATTGGAAATTCGAACCCCCAAAGAGTGGGGGAGATGCAGAGATACCCGCCGTCGGCAATAGTTCATTCATCCTCCAAACAGCAGGACCCAGTGCATCGTGGAGCAGCAATCTAGGGCAAGGTCAATTTGGCGAAATGAATCACAGTTCACTTGCGACCAAACTCACTTTAGATTCCAATCACATAGGCGCACTTTCGATTGAAACCACTGAAGGGGCATTGAGAATCTATGCATCTTCAGGCGATGATGGGGCGACTGAGATCCCCGAAGATGGTGCAGAGCGATGTGTTTCCATCGGGCTTCGAGCATCAGGGTGGATTGATCTGGAACTTCCTTGGAAAACTGTTGATCACTGGAAAACAAATGACATTCGAAATGCATGGCGAGACGGGACTCACTTCTTCGGGTTACAATTGTCCATTCGCGGTGTTGCTGGTGATGATCCACACGCAACCTTGGGTTCGGCATGGGCACTTCATCTGCCAAGACTAACATACACATTCGACTCGAGTGTTTCTGACCTACAAATTCTCACACATGGTGGATTTGTTGGTACAAACCATCCTGAATATCAAGCCGATGTTCTGAAACCCCCTCCATCACGGGAAGGACCAGGCCCTCGACTGGCAGCCACGGTTCCAGTTGCAATGCCATCAATGGATTCCGTTGGTGGATCTGCCCAAATTGAACTCACATTGACTCTAGATGTTCGAGAACAGGTCGCAACCATCGATGCACATCAGGTGCGACGCGGTTGGGATGGACCTTATGCGGTCGCTATTGCAGCCGGAAGTTCTGCTGAAGTCGAGTATTCATCCGACTGGTTGGCGTTCCCTGGGCAACTGGAAATGTTAGATGATTATGTAGGGTGGGTACAAACATCACCAACACTACCTGAAGTGGTCTACCATGCGGGTGGACAATCAGTTTTGTTCAACCTTCAGGTTGCGAGTTTGACCAGTCAAACCTATCTTGGAGGGACTGCGTGATGACGAGGAAATTTACCGAGGATGAGAATGCGGCAGCCACCGAAATTGGCTATGTATTCACGTTTTTACTCGGACTCTTGTTTCTCTCCACATTCTCCATTTGGGTTTGGGGTTTAGAGGTCTCCACACAAGATCGTTGGACCGAGGAGGCATTGGAAGAAAATCTCCTCGCAGTTAGCGCAGCTGTCGAACGAGCTGATGAAGCAGCGCGATTGGATGTTGATGCAAGATATGCAGAACCGGTTGACATGTATCTCGCATCGGCTGCAGGGTTGAATTTGGAGATGTGGCTTACCGATGATGCACTTCATTTGTCAGACGGTGACGAAATGTACAGGACGAGCCAACCAATATCAGGTGCGGCTGCAACCACACATTCTGGTGTCATCAAACTCGCTGGAGTCGAGACCATTTGGGTGGTACTAGATTCAGGAAATGTAACCATTCAGGTGGAGCAACCCGGATTTTAATGCCCGCCCATGATTGCCCGATGCATCTGGCCTTGGACTTCCCTCATTCTGGCACCTGCACCTAATTCTCGGAAAACAGTTAGGGCTCTTTGCAGGTAATTCATCCTCTCTGCTTTCTCTGGTGCGGCTTCACCCAATCTGGCTAAGAGCTCCCCAATCAATGGGCGGAAATCATTCGCTTCTGCCATGGCTAAACCATCGAGATAATGCTCAACGGCTTCGTCAGGACGGTCGGCATCTGAGAGGGCTTCTCCAAGTAAAATTGTGATTTCGACCGCACTTCTTTGATCGGTTTCTTCGGCCATCTGCCCAAGGGCTTCTGAATAATGATGTAATGCAAGGTCAGGGTCACCAGTACGGGCATAAAATCGACCAAGAACCGCTCTAGAACGGGCATGTAGACCAATGTTATCCGAATTTTCTGTTTCCTCATAAGAGGTTAAAGCATGTTCGCGGGCGCGGTCAATTTCACCCATCTCAAGTAATGCTGAGGCCAATTTGATGCGTACCTCAACCAATTCAGGATCGTCTTCCGCTTCGAGTAATTCCTCAACGTTGCCATAGACTTCCAGTGCACGCTTGGTATCTTTTCGATGGCGGAAAATATACCCCATATTGGCATATGTTCGAGCAGCACCTTTCGCATCATTTGTGTCGATAAACAGTTGAAGGGCTTGACGATGCAAATCTAGAGCCGTATCGGATTCTCCTCGTTGAATTGCCAAATCTGCTTTACTCGACAGGATTCGACCTTGAATCTCGAGTGACACGTTGGGTGGCTTGAGTACCAATGGTAGAGCCGCCTCATATTCAGATTCTGCATCTGCCCAGCGCCCCTGCAAAGAGAGGATGTCGCCCCGCATCTCTAAGATCATGGCCCATGTTAGAGATTTGAATTGAGAATCATCTAGTTCAGATAGTAATGGAAGTAATTCCATGTGTCCACTTCGGATTAATGTTCGACCTGACTTCTCGAGAACCCCTCCAAGAGTATCAGTATCTGCCGATTTTACAAGGTGGTAGATGTATTCCAATTGCTGCTCGGGAGATTCTAAGCGCTTGCGATACCAAGCACATGCCGATGTATGTAACGCAGTTGCAGATGCAACATCGAATGTGCGAAGTAAAAATTCCCGAACCAAGTCGTGAACATCGTAATTTTGACTATCGACCTGTCTTGCCAACCCTTTCTCGACCAAATTGTCCAACAAATCAGTTTCAATTTCATGATTTGAAAGAGCTTCAAGGGGCATCGGTTCGCGGTAGATGGCAATTGCTCCAAGAACCCGTTTTTCAGATCCTGAAAGGCGACTGAAAATCTCCTCTTCGACAAAAGTTTCCAATGTGTCGTGGAATGTGGACCCAACCGAACCTCGATTGATGAGTTGGAGAATCAATGGATGACCACGTGAGAGTGTATAGATGTGGAGAAACGCCGACATGTCAATGTCTGGCATTGTTGTCAGCAAGTTTCGACTCGCAGATTGATCTAAACCTTCCAATGGTAGAACTAGTGCAGAAATGTTGCCTTCAGCATCCTTCAGGGGTACAACAGCACGGAAAGAACGGCTGAACATGACCAGGCCCGATTCTTGTGTGTCACCCATTCGCTGTGAAAGACCCCGGATAATTGCGAATAAGACATCATCGTTGACCTTGTGCAAATCATCGATAACAATCAGAGATGGAATCTCTTCAAGAGCACCAACGATTAGGTTCACTGCGATCGATGATTGAGGGACAGCAGTGGCTTGAATGTAATCCGACAAATCGTCATCGCCGATGGTTGACAACCATTCTGCACACGCCTCAAGAAATGCTCGACTACCCTCCCAATCTTGGCATCGGTGATATAGTAAATTTCTTCGATGCGTATATTGTTCAATGACCTTGCCAGCAAGCGCTGTTTTGCCAATCCCTGCAATTCCAGGGACAAGAAGACAAGAAGAGCGTGCATCTAGTAATGCGCAGATATTGTCAAGTTCTGTTTCACGACCGAAAAAAGCGCGAGTTCGTGGCAAATCCCCTAGCGATGTAACGAGTTGCTTTTCCACGTGCTTATCCAAATCACGCTGGATCAATTCCTCGTTAAGTGTGCGCAAATCCAACATCCCATTGTCATCCATGTAGCGTAGTACGTCGACCGCACGAAGAGGGAAGGTGGCGATATCAATAGAACCTGCCAAAGTGGTGGTATGTGTCGCCCCATTCTTGTCCACAAGACGAACTGGGTGTTCCGAGAGACGCTTCCAAGTTTCCTCTGCCTGAACCATACCTGTATCTGTCAAGAAGTATGCCTTCCGCTTTCGACTAACCCCTGCAACATGTGCTTGGCGTTCAATCAGATGTTTTGCATCCTTCAGCCCTGCAATCGCTCGCGGAACATTGCTACGAGCGATTGCGACTGCATTTGCAATTCCCATTTGGGAAAGTGCGAAGGGAACTTCCACCGAATCGGTGTAATCGGCATAATCCCGTAAATGGAGCATGATTCGCTCTTGGACGCCTGGACGTGGATGACTCATACCTTCACCATCCCCTGATTGTGACCTATCCCCTTTTCATAGTGACGTGAGCACGCCCGTCATGACCCATCGATCAAATAGAGCGTGTTCCTAATCACTCATTCTCTGGAACCCACTTGTTTTGCTCCGCATCCCACTTCCAACCAGGATAGCCTGAAACCGTTGCTGAACCCACTGTGTTGTCTGAAACCACACTGTCTTGGATGTTCTGTGTGATATTGTAGGTGATTTGCGCCCCGGGTGCGGCCCCAACTTGCTGTACAACAGTTTCCACAGGAGTAGACGCTACTTCCGCAGTAGCGGTCGCAACAGCCTGTTCCTGACCTTGCTTGGCCCATGCATAAGGATCAACCTCTTCCACTGCCCCCATTTCGAGATCATCTTCATAATCATCCTCAAATTCTACAAAGAAGAAGACGAACACTGCACCCAATACTGCCAGTACAATCAATGCACCAACAATCATTAAAATCCACATGAAGACACTAGTGCCATCATCGGCACTGCCCCCCAAATTGATCGTTGAATCCGAATTGAGGGGTTGTTCGACATTACCATATTCGAAGACAATTGTGTTGTCACCTTGGTCCAAGCGGTTAGCTCCAATTTCCATCATCCATGTACCATCATCACCAACAGCTGTGCTACCGAGTCTCAAGCCAGCAGATGTTTCACCGATGACATTGACCGTCGGGCGACCATTTCCACTAAAGACAAGAATATCCGCCTTACCTATAACATCAGGGCAACCACTAACCAAATCGCCATCAACCATGAGTCCGGCACATTGGGAAGTAAAGGAAACTCCAACTACATCGAAGTCGAGGGTCGCTGAAGAAATCGTACTTCCTGCGCTGTCACGAACTTGGAAAATAACATCCTCAAGTGACCAATCAGCCAAGTCGGATGAATAGTATGACATCGACAATGGATTGTAATTGGCGACACCTCCACTATCGACTGTAATAACATCTGCATACAAATCATCGTAGCCTTGGTCATCCTGATTGAGAACGTAGTATGACAAGCTGTCACCTGGATCTACATCTGAGAAATATTGAGTCAGGTCGAGTGAATAACCCGAACCACAACGATTCTGCGATTGACCAGTTTCTTCACAGAAAATCGTCACTGAATCTGGCCACGCTGACGAATTAAACGATGGGCGTGTGTTATCCTGATTGGGTGGATTATCAATCACAATCTCAATCGATACCGCATCACTGTATTGGAATCCATCGAATGAACGAGCCTCTACAATGTAATGGTAATTGTGAACCAAATTGGTTGTATCCCATGTGGTCGCCCATCCACCATTTGCCATAATGTCTGTAACCAAAGAGTGGGGTCCTTCGGGCATTTCAAGGAATCCAGACTGAGGATCTTTGACTACGATTTCCACCTTTGTCACCGTACCATCATTGTCACGAGCAACGCCGCTGAGAAGGGTGTCTTCGCTGGCTGTGATTGTCTGCAGATCGAACGGTGTCAACAGTTGGATGAAAGGTAGCGCGTTGTCATTGTCAATCTCAAGTGTCATTTCAACCGGTGAACATTCATCTGGACTGTTTGTGCAGAAGGCTGAGTCACTAGCCCAGACCTTAACCGAGTAGGTTCCAGATGGAAGGTGACCAACTGTCCAATCGGCTGACCAAGCCGTGCCACCAGGCTTGTCAAACAAATTGTAGTAATTGTTGGGTCCATCGACCTCAAACCAAATTCGCTGAATGTCACTGCCGA
>CATISE010000215.1 GCA_949538655.1 Marine Group II euryarchaeote MED-G33
ACTTCCGTACACTATTTTTCTTCATGCTGGCCTATTTCCTATACATTGATGGAATCAATACAATCACAGCAATCGCAGGAATATTTGGTCCGGTTGTATTGGGTTTGACGACAACCGATTTGATTATGACCATCCTCGTGATTCAATTTGTCGCGGCCCCTTGTGCCATCGGTTTCACTAAAATTGCAGAGAAATACTCGACGAAGAAAGCGCTGCATTTGTCTCTAATCATTGCAACCACTGTAGGGGTTCTTGCCCTTACATTCGCCCCGTTGAACCCCGAACAACACGAGGATTACGATATACAATTCACTTGGGATGATGATGAAAGTGTCTGGACTGTGACGACGAGAGCCGACCTTGGTAATCTCGCTCAAGACCCTAGTCATGAAGAGCAAGAATGGGCCAATGAGTTCCGTGATTTCTTACCTGTGATGCAGAATGAAAAAATCGATGAAGCGGTTGTGTTTGAATGGAATGTTACCGATGATGGACCAGCAACTGTCACACTTTCGATTCAGAATGCCTCAGAACTTCAGGCACTGAGTGAAGCCATCGAGCTATCCAGATTCAGCATGAGTGTCGAAGATCAAGGTGATGACGAATCATTTGCATTCGCTGGAATTGACCACCCCACAAATTTGGGTGATGGACCTCTGGATTTTATTGCAGAAGAAGCCCGTGACAAAGTCTGGCAACCTCTAGGTATTTCAGTCACGATTCAATTCTTGATTCTCGGTGTTCTATTTGGTTCAATTATGGGTGGTTCTCAGGGCCTATCTCGAAGTTTATTCGGACAGATGGTGCCTGAGACTCGCAGTGCTGAGTTCTTTGGATTCTTCGGTTTCTTTGGAAAGGTTGCTGCCTTCATTGGGCCATTTTTGTATGGTACATTGGCCATACTATTCGACGATCGGGTTGCGATTCTGAGTATTGGGTTGCTCATTTTGTCTGGCACTGTAATGATGATATGGGTCGATGTCGAAGATGGTATTGCAGTTGCGCAAGCTGAAGATGCTCGGAACCGTGGCCTCACTTCTTCTGAGGAATGATTGTATCAATCAGCAGTGCGACCTCAAACAGGACAATCATCGGCGCTGCAATCAGTGCCAATGACAAGGGGTCTGGGGGGGATAACATGGCTCCGATGACAATACTGGTGAACCAAAGGTGTCGACGATAATGGGTCAGCATTTCTCGCTCTGCTAAACCCCCTCTAAGAATAACCAGGACTACCAACGGAACTTGGAATGCTAGAGCGCTACCGAGTGCAAGTGACAAGAGAAAACCGATCCAAGCTTGCAGGTGCCAAGTTGCTTCCAAACCGGCGGAAGCCGCATCCTCCTGCAGGTATTCGAGCAAGAATGGAATCAAAATTTCCCATGCATAAATCAAGCCGCATATGGCCAATCCAATCGATACCGATAGCGCGATTAGACCGCGTAAAAGGGCACCTTTCGGCAATGTTGGCAATTCAACATCATCCGGCACCTCAACCCTGCCAGCCAATCGCGCAGCATCCCAGATCATGGCCATGACGACCATTGTGATTCCAAGATACCCTGCGATTTGCAGTCGGAGCAAAATCAATTCCAAAGGCTGCAGGACGATGATGGTCGTATCATCTGGAATCAAACTGGTTTGGCCAATCATCCAATCTAGAGCACTACCTGCCAATGGGTAACCGACAATGAAACCAAATGTGAATATTAACGCCAGCCCTCGAACTCGTGTTCTAAGATGCTCTCCCAATCGACGAAATAACCTCATCCTAGGAGTATCCATGAGGCGTTCAAGATCCAATCCTTCAGGCATAGATTCGGCCTCAGTTACGGCAATTCAGGGATGAATGGTGTTTTCCTGCGCTCGCTGCTAACAACATCTTGTTGGACTTCAATCGTAGGTGCTGGCAATTCATTTTCAGTTCGAGACCAATCTGGAACTGGCGTGTCGGGTTCTGGCCTTTCAGCGACCTGAATCGGTCGACCCATGATGGTCCAAGCCCCTTGGTAAGCATCCCATTCAGCCATGGGTGGGAGTCCAGGGGGCCTGACTGGCATGACGCCCTTGGTTGATTTTTGACGTACCTTCTCCACCATTTTCTCAGTGATTTCTGCTGCTTTAGACACCACATCCTTCGCTCCGATGACGGTGGCACTCACCACATCCCTCGTCACATTCACTGTCGCATCAGCGGCTTGGGTTGCCATGGAACTAATCCGTTCACCTAGGTTTGGACTCGTAATTTCAACGGATGGAATTTCGGGAATTGTGGGCACTTCGAGAGGATCGGTTGTGTCCAGGACAGGTTCTCTGAAAATTTGAGGGATCTCTGGCAAATCACGAGTTTCTTTCGATTCCATTTCTGGTTCGAGTTCTGGTTCTGGTTCAGGCTCAGGCTCAGGCTCAGGTTCCGGTTCGGATTGTAAATCCATATCCGGGTCCCAAACACCCCAGCCAATGTCGTCATCATCTTCCTCTTCAAGGGGCTGAGGGCTGTCTTCAGCATATGCTGAGACCATGTCGAGAACTTCATCGTCCTGAATAGTGGTTGTGAACCGACTGTCAAGAATTGTTTCAGAATCGGTTTCCGATTCAACCAACTCCTCTTCAGTTGCGTTGGCTGCTGCAATGGCACCCATTTCACCCAATGCGGCCGAGACGACGCTTTGGTCAACCGCTTGTACCTCTCCAATCACCGATTCGACAATCGATTGAGTATGTGCGTCTCCTCCGCTTGTGAATCCAATATTGATTTCACCCATTTCGAGAGATTCTCTTTGACTGGTCTCATCGCTTCTTTCAATCGACCCAAAATCAGGACGGCGTCTTAGACAGTAAAGCGCACCCACGGTTGCAGGCAATGCTAGAGCGAGTAAGAACCATTCTTGCGATGTGATATTTCCAGCATCTGACCATACGGGGTCGACAGAGCCGCCGAAAAATCGATCTTTCAAGAAGAGCCAAAAATGGAATTTCTGTCCAACACCTCCGTCGGCAAATATGATTGCAGGGAAGAATCCTAGCATTCCGTTTACGAGGAAGACAATCCATGTTGGGAATGCGACAACAATACACCAAAGTCCCGCTCTAGGATAATAGCGTTCCATGTTGTCACCGGGGAACCTGCGATAGTGCTCGCCCCTATCAACATCTCCTAAGGAGATGAACCGCCAAATTAGCGTTTGATAATGATCGTAAGCAAATCCCCATCCTTGAGTTGATGAGCCAATCCAACGCGTTGCCAGTCAAACTTGGCCGAAGGGCCTTTGACTCGGGCAAATCTAAACTTTCGAACAAAATCTCGATGCAATGTGTTGCAGACATCTTCAACGGTAGATGTGTCTTTGACAATCAATGGTTCTACCAAATCAGCTTCCTGTCCTTGCGGTTTTAGGTAGATTGACATGAACCCTAAATTGTCGTAAAGGAAGTCTTTCATGTCCTCCACACCCATGCCTGTATATGCCGAGATTGGCATCACAGGCCAACCCTCTGGCAGCATCCCAGTCATCCGAGTAAGGTCTTTCTGACTTGCAATATCCATTTTGTTTACAACCACGATTGCCTTTGAGTAAACCCGGTTTGCAGCCATGGTGTCAACAAGGTGATCTGCGGTGGCATCGATTCGCATGGTGACGTGTGCACTAACAATGCCGAACGAGCGAACGATATCCCTGACTTCTTCCGGCTCGAGATGGGTTTGTTCACAGGTCGATCTCACAACAATTCCACCACGATCGGTCCGCTTGACGAATACAGGAGGCCTGTCTTCGTTGAGCCGCATCCCACTAATTTCCAATTCACGATTGAGTACACTGAAATGGGATTCTTGGAAAGGGTCGACAACATACAGAACCATGTCACAGGAACGGATGACTCCGAGAATTTCCTTTCCCCTACCCTTTCCTTCTGCAGCCCCTGGAATCAAACCGGGCAAATCGAGAATCTGAATTTTTGCACCCCTGTGCTCCATCAGTCCAGGGATACAAGTTAGCGTAGTAAATGCATAAGCACCAGTTTCAGAATCTTGGCCTGTTAATCTAGCGATGAGTGTCGACTTACCCACAGAGGGGAAACCGACCAATGCGACACTTGCATCGCCCGATTTTTTAACTTCAAAACCAGATGCGGGGCCACTACTTTTCGAGTGTGCTTCTTGGGATTCAATCTTGCGCTTTAGGGCTGCAATTTTGGCTTTCAATTTCCCGATGTGGTGCATTGTCGCCTTGTTTTTCTGGGTTTTGTCAATCTCGGCTTGAATATCCGCGATTTGCTCTTTGATAGTCGCCAATACATCACCTCCTGACGGTCCGCCCGACCCTATGGGTCGGACTCGGGTTCTTCAACCCGATGTGCCAAGAATTGACTCGGGCGAGCATTGATGGGTGGCCGACACTGACGTGATTCCATGGCATCGGTCGACCTTGTGGCACGCCTCGTCGATACCGCCGTTTTTCGAGGCCTATGTGGGGTCCCGGCGGTTCGACTGGCAGCATCCATTTCCAAGGGTGATTTTCGAGACCGTCGTCCAGACGAGATCCCCTCGCTTGAACGGGCATTCGATATTGATGCTGAAGCAGAATTCCTCGATTGGTATGATGCACAACCCGTCGATTGGACCGAAAATGGGTTCCTGGCTGATTTGTCACAATTGAACCATGAGGCTGCGGCTGAAGGACTCAGATATCTGACCGAATTGGCAAGCCCTGGCTCTTTCCGGTGTTGGGAGGGTCGAGCCATGCTCTATCTCGATGTTCTCCTAGGGCGTTCGATTGCAGATCTCGAAGATTTGTACCATGATTCAACTTGGATCGATGCCTTGAATTCGATTTCTACTTCAGAGCCTAGTGAATATGCGGAATCGGTTGTCATGTCTTGGATGGCACAGAGAGAAGACTTGGGTGAAACACTCGATCCAAAGCAAGATGCCCGGATTATTCCAACCATGGAGGCACATCAATCGACAGCAGATACCTTGCACCGAACTCTACAGACGGCTCAACTACCGGAGTTGTTCTTGATGGTAGGCCGAGACTGGACCGATGCGACACGTTGGGGTCAAGGCGAATGGAACCTAGGGCATTTGCTGAATCATGGATTACCGGGGGCATGAGTATGGAGCCTGCTCTCATCATCCTCGGCCGGTTCCAACCTTTCCACAATGGTCACGCTTCGATGGTCAATGCTGCAATGTCTTTCTTGAGTGTCGGAGATTCTGACCTTCCATTGCGAATTTGTATCGGTTCCTCAGAGGCTGAGCAATCATTAGACAACCCTTGGACCGCCGAAGAAAGAGAACAAATGATTCGAGCTTGGTTGGATGGAAGAGATGTAGAAATTGTTCAAGTTCCAGACCTCGGGGATCCTCCTAATTACGTCCGGCATGCAGAGAAATTCCATGGTCCACCTGGTGCTATATTCACCACCGATAAACCGACTTCAGAACTCTATAGGGCCGCAGATTGGGCGGTTGTTTATGGAAATTTGACACAGCGTGATGATTGGCAAGGATGGCGTATCCGTGCCACCATGCAAATGTTGTCGACAGTCATGGAAGAAGAGGCGGCAATCGCAGCCTTATGTGTCAACATGCCTGAAGCTGTGGTCCGCCTCATTTTCGAAAATGGTTGGCAACGCCGATTGTTCCACATGGGTACGGGTGGCGAACCTGTAGGTTAGCATTCACCGACTTCGAATTCAATTGAATCCAAATGTTCCACCAATGCATCGATACGGTTCTGATTGACACCCATGTCACCGATTCCAAGTCGAGACTCTGAATGGATTTGGATCCATGCACCATTTTCAGTGCAGCCAGTTTCTAGGAAGAAATCATCTTGGAACATCATCCACTTTGTTCTGAAGACCGAATGTGACGAGTTTTCACTTTCATCGACAATAGAGGTACTACCCTGTGATTGAATCCAATCCAAGGCAGCGGCGTGAAGGTCCTGTGATGTGGTGTCAAAGTAGACGATCATTCTGGAACAATTTTGACTCCCTTCGGGGCACTCTTCGGGCATTTCTGATGAACTTGGGGCGACAATACCACCCAAAACTTGGATCAATAAAATACAGGAAATCCAAATTGCAGGAGGCAACAATAGCCACCTTAGTCGTTCCATCTTCTCACTCCTTTGAGACGACGACCCGGGCTGGACGTAGTACACGATCTTTGTACATCCAACCTGATTCTAGTGCATCGATCACTGTCCCATCTGGATGCTCTTCAGAAGCAGGAAGAGTGGTGATTGCCTCCATTTTGTTGGGGTCGAATTCAGAACCAACTTCAATTTGGGTCAGTCCTTCTCCTTTCAGAACTTCGAGTAGATTGTCCCGTGTCAAACGAACACCATCGGCCAAGGGACCTTCTTCTGCTGCTTCAAGCGCCTTGTCCAAGTTGTCTAGAACGGGGAGTATTCGAGCCGAGAGGTTGAACCCTGAGAATTTGATAATGTCTGCTCGGTCCATTGCTGAGCGCCTGCGGAGGTTGACAATATCTGCATCTCTGTAAGTGATTTCAGCTTCGGCTTTTTCTGCACGAGCAATGGCTTCAGCCAACAATTCCTCAATTGTAGGCTCAACCACTTCTTCCTCAGAAGTGTCCATCTCATCGACTTCTTCAGTCGATTCATCCTCTGACATCGAGTCTTGCGGAGCGGCAATCGTTCTTGAATCCGACGACCACATCACTGCGGACGCACATCGTTCAACCAAACAACACCGACTTCCAATCGCTCATGGGTAGGGTGAATTTCGATCATTGCAACAGGTGCATCGACTTCATCCGCAATACCCTCTGCCAAAATCAGTGGAATTTCGAGTCGGCCCATGCTTGAATCGTGGAAGATAAATTGTCCAGGGATTCCGGTTTGTTCTTGAATTTCCGTCATCCAATCTTCCGCCTCTTCATCGGTACACCAAACGGCTCCAAAAATGATGGTCCCATCCTCAGTCAACTGTTCATGTGGTGAAATTGTGTGTTCTCCACGTCGAAGGAATCGGCGTCTTAGTTGCCCAGAATCTTTGTATGATGCTGTGCAATATTTGAGCATGAAGCCATAATCGGGGGTGACTTTTGCGTGCAATGCTCTTGCGAGTTCCCCGGAGCCTTCCGCTCCTGCTGTAATTTCGCTTGAAAGATTGAAGCCTCGAACCTCCATATTGTCAAAGTTACCAACGGTAATTTCCAATTCATTTAGATTCAGAAATAGTGCAGGTCCATTCCGCATCTCCTCAATCAATTCGTGCAGCCGCTCTTCTTGATCAGGTTCACAGGGCAACTCAATACCGACATACAATCCTGCGTCACGGCAAGCTTGCATGGTTGGTACATAGCGTTCATACTCTAGATTGAGAAGATGGAAGCGGATTTCATCAAGACCTGAATCCGCCAATTCTTGGGCGACTTCAGGTTTGAATGGAATACTGGTATACAAGTGAATGTGATGGTCCTCTCCAAACTCTTTCTTTAGCATACGACAGGCTTCCATACTGCGTTCTGCAGCCATCATTGGATCTCCTCCTGTGATACCAGTTCCGGTGGCATTCATGGCTCTCCCTTCTTCGAGAACGGTCGCCCAGTCGCCGATGTCAATTCGACGTTCGTTTGCATACATGAAATCGATTTCACGGCGATTTTCAGAGAGGGGACAATAATCGCACATCCAATGGCAGTGCCCAGTGACAAACAACACGAGCTTACTGCCCATTTGGCACTGGATACACCCCTCCGCTTCATCGATTGAAGGCAATTCAATCATGCACAGGCCTCCAATAACATTCGGTGATATCGTGAATCATTACTTAGTTCTGGATGGAATGTCAGGGCGATTCGATTTCCATTTCGAACGCCAACGGCTTCCCCAGACAACGTGCATTCAACATGATCACGCACCTCTCCAAAGCGCGGAGCGCGAATGAAAACGCCAGGAAATCCACAATCTAGCGTTGATTCAAACGAATCCACTTGCCCTCCGTAGGCGTTCCGATCGATTTCAGCATCCACCAAAGGAGGTCCACCGTCCTGGGGGTCGGCCAGGAGAATGGCGCCAGCACAAGTTGCAAGAACAGGCCTTGACTCATTTTCTCGCATCCATGCAAACAATGCAGGGAGTAAACGACTGGCCTCATCATTGCCTCGCAATCTCATCACAGTACTCTCTCCACCGGGTAACAATAGGGCATCGATGTCTTGTTGTTGCAAATCTTCTATAGTTCGCAATTCAACCACTTTGGTCGTCAATGACAACTCATCCGATGCTCTCTGTATGGCATCGATGTGGGCATGGCGGGCACCCTGAAGCATCGCAATGCCGACGACCACCATGATTTCGGGCCAAACTTCACTCACTTCAGGCCTTCGTTGTGAAAAACCATGAATCAGGCATGTCGGGACTCAAAGTCTTGCATGAAAGCGACCAAAGCGACCACACTTTCCAATGGACAGCCATTGTACAAACTGGCCCTAACACCACCTACACTTCGATGACCTTTCAGTCCACCCATTCCCGCTGCCATTGCCTCTTCAAGGAACACGGGTTCAAGTTCGGAATTGGCCAACTTCCACGTGACATTCATCACCGACCTCGAATTCATTTCAGCATGTGGCACCCAGAAATCAGAGCGGTCCAATTCTTGGTAAAGCAAATTCGCTTTGGCACGGTTACGGGCGATTGAACCTTCCAATCCACCATTGTCTTCCAGCCCCTTGAATACTTGATCCAAAACGAAAATACCGAAGGTATTGGGTGTGTTGAATAGTGAGCCTTTGGAGGCGTGGACATTGTAATCTAGCATGGTGGGCAAATCATCACCACATCGCTCCATCGCCCATGGTGAGAGAATGACCAACGTGACTCCGCTGGGCCCCAAATTCTTCTGGGCTCCAGCGTAGATGATTTCGTGAGCACTGACATCGATTGGTACGCCCGCGATATCTGAACTTGCGTCAAGAATCCGAGGTTTCCCCCCACTGTCTGGAAGGTGGTGATATTGGGTTCCATACAGTGTGTTATTCGAGGTATAGTGGACATATACTGCATTCTCTGTCACCGTATAATCGCCATCGGAAGGGACGGATTTGAACCCATTCTCCGAATCGTCCCAAATGGTGATTGCATCTCCGACCCTACCCGCTTCTTTGACCGCCTTTTTGGCCCATCCTCCGGTGACCAAGTAGTCGGCTTGTTCGCCATCCTTCAGGATGTTTAGAGCCGTCATGTAGAATTGTAGAGATGCCCCTCCTTGGAGGAACAGGACAGTATAATCATCGGGTACCGAAAGAACTCTGCGAACTCGCTCCATCGCACTATCGACCACACTTTGGAATGTACCACTGCGATGACTGATTTCACACAACCCAAATCCTGAGTCCATCAGGTTGGGTAGCGCATCGCCCACGGCTTGCACCACTGACAATGGCAGAACAGCGGGCCCGGCTCCGAAATTGTGAATCCGTTCTGGCACATTCTACGCTGTCCGCCTCGGCATTTGAGGACTGTGGAGGATTGACGTCAGTTGTCCGGTGCTCTGATCGGGCTAGGGCAAATGACAGAGCAACAGGATTCGAGGTCATCCAAGGGCAGGAGGTATCCCCTGGCATACATCCGCTTGTCACGACTGTCCAGATTTCGTCTTGAGACGTGGTCTTCCAATTCTCGGCGTTGCTTTTTGAGGAGTCGCGCCAACTTGTTAACATCGGCCATGAACACATCTTCATCGTTGACCACAGCCCAATATTGGGCCTTTTTCTGGGCGATTCCGAACCCGGATGCTTTCCAAGCACTCTCCCTGCTTTCCCGGCTCTCAACCTCGAGATAGTGATTTCCAGTTTCGGTCGAAGGCCAGTCGAATCGAAGGGCGATCATCGACCCATCGGGTGCCTTACAGGTCACCCCATCCATCCTCTGTTCGGTTGGCAATACTTCCCATCCAAGGTTTTCTGCGACGGCGCGCTCCAAGTCTGCTCTCTCTGACATGATGTCACCAGACTTCGAGTGGCACATCTGGATTTTAGTAAACCGGTCTCGCATTGTGCAAAGACTATCGCCGAGAGTCGTGAGGCAGTAATGTGTCGAATGAGTTGCTGGCATTGTCTGACTACACGATGCTCGACCCTGAAGGTGACCTCGATTTATTTCTCAGTGAAGCCTCCACACGAACATTCGCAGCCATCTGTGTATTGCCGGAACACGTTCAACAGGCCCGCGCAAGTTACAGTGGGACCATCGCTTGCGCAGCGGGTGGATTTCCCAATGGAGACGGTCCCTTACACGAGAGAATAGCCGAGGTGAAGCAGGCGATTGTCGATGGTGCGGATGAAATCGACATCGTGATGGATTTTGATGCATTGATGGATGGCGAACGTGACAAGGTTGCGACCGATCTTGCACAAATGCGTCAAGCCTGTGGTGATCAAATCCTAAAGGTGATTCTTGAAACACCTGAATTAGACTTATCCTACATTGAGTTGGGTGCAAAATTGGCGTTGGAATTCGGAGCGGATTTCATCAAAACTTGCACGGGAAGACGTGGCGGATGCACACCATTGGTCGCACGCGCTCTCGCTGAATTACTTGCCACTTGGAGCCATGAGAATAACGGCAAAGCACGAGGTCTCAAACTATCGGGGGGAATTCGTGAACCCGGTCAAGCCGAGGGTTACCTCGACATTGTGCGAACCGCATTGGGCGATGGATTCGTTCATCCGGCAACATTTCGATTTGGGACCTCTAGAATCCTATCTTGATCATTGTCCGAGTAGTGACCAATGATGGGGAATGATTAGAAGAGAATTGGATGAATGAGTCCCTTAGGGGCTCTGCCCGAGGGAGGTTTGTATGATGTCTACAGATAACGCATCCTCTACCCGCTCGGCATTGTTGCTTTCACTCCTCTTCCTCGCCTCGGTTTTTTCTGCACCCGGCCTGTTCGCTACTGTGAATGGGGAATCAGTGAACCATTTTGGAAACAGTGGATTTCCACAATCGGTCAACATCACATTCCCAAATAGTGGCCATGATGTCAGTACGACCCTGTTACTCGGGGCAACCTCGGTAGTTAGTGCGGCCTCACTCGATGTCAGAGGTTGGCAAGGAGCCGCTGGCGACAGTCCGACCACAATCGGCATCGATGTGGGCAATGATGGGGACTTAGAATGGGCCTTTGGGGGGTCTGGAAACGGTTCATTTGGACAAGTCGATGAATTCTCCAATGGTTGGCATTCTGCGGGAGTCAACCTCTCTACTGGTTCCAATTCAACCTATTCGATTCGATTGCCACTCAACGCAACAGTGAGTTCAGCATCCTTGGAGGTCTCAACGCTCAGTGAATTGACGCTTAGTGGGAATGATGTTGAGGATGCGGCCATGCGTAAACCCAGTCCATCATGGGGTAACGCCACTCATCTGAACTGTAACTATGGCAATTCTTCACTGATCTGGGTGGGCAAGACAGAGTGGTCAAATTGGAACATCTACCGCTCAGTCTATTGGTTCAACCTCACCCAACTTCCAGCTGTGACCGTATTGGATGCCAACCTTTCGTTTTGGGTTGAGGATGGTGTGAACAACGCCAATACTGGTCAGGCCAATACTATTCAGCACACCTACAGGGTGCATCCGTTACTGAAGGACTGGATTGAAGGCATGGAGTCGGGTTCGCCTGTTCAACAGGGCCCTGGCGTGACTTGGAACAATGCGATTGACAATGTTACCGGGAATGACTATGCTTGGTCTAATCCAGGTGCATCAGGCGCCACCGATCGGGGTGGGGCGATTGCAAATGTGACGGACAGCGCGGCCAATTTGGAGCAGACTTGGATGGAGTTCAACTCTTCCAGTTTGACCGATCTGATTCAGGGTTGGGTCAATGGAACCATTCCGAACCAAGGCCTGCTACTGGTTGGCGATGAGAGCACCAGCAAACCAGACGGGTCCAGATTATCGATTCCATCCAGTGAGAATTCAACCCATGGCCCTCGATTGACCATCGTGTTCGAAGGCACTGATGATGTCACGGGTGGACTGGATGTCGGCAATGATGGCAGCTCCGAGTGGAGCCATGCCGGCAATCTCAGCAATGGAACCACCACACCTGACTTCTCTTCAACCCTCAATTCTCTGTTGGCCAATTCGACTCCGACATTCACAGATGTCTGGGGCAATGATTTCGTCGATATCCCACTCGGTGTCACTGGAAATGCCACACTTGTACTCGGCAATATCGATATCGAGTATGATTGGCAACCAACAGTGGTCGATAGCACCTTGACATCAGAGATCAATCAGCATCTAAGCGGAACGACTCCTGACCCGACGGGCAATGTGACCATTCCAATCAACGTCACGAGTGGGAGTGCCGGGATTGTAGAACTCAGCAATCTGAACATCAATCTAGGCGATCGCCCGCCATCAGTCGGTTCGATGATGTTGCCCACGGACACATTGGTTCCCAATGGGGATACGGAAGTGATTGGGATCCAGGTCACGTCCTATCAGGGTCTTGCGAACCTCTCTTGGCTGGCAATGACGCCTCAAATCACCGGTGTATCCAACCCACCGGTCCTGGTCTATTCATTCGACAATGCAAGCAGCTGGATTAGTGACGACAATGGATTCGTTGCCAATGTTTCAGGCAACTGGCAACCTTTGAATTCAGACACCGGATTGATGGAGTGGAATCTCGAAGTGGATTGGGATTGGCCTGAAGAACAGAATGTGGCATGGCTGGGCCAAGTCACGACCACAGACAATCTGCATACCGATCGGCTCTCCACAGAGACCACCAATCATGAGAGGCGACTGGAGATTGTGGATTTCCATCTGTGGGATGACACCGCTCCCAGCGATGGTGGGCCAGAGGTGTTCGAAGATGAATGGGTCGCTGGAGGTGATTTGCTTCGCGCAACAGGTGTGGTGCATTTCCTCGACCAGTCCAGCAGTCCACAGCCAGGGGACGTGCGAGTCGAGCTTGAGAATGTCAGTGGTAATTCAACCACGGATTTGAGTGGAACTTTCACCATTAACTCGGTTGCTCCGGATGCGAATTACTACGACGGATTCACCGTCAGTGCAAAAATTGCAGGCCCATTCGAATCTACGCCAGAAGGTGATGCTGAGCGCCTGTTCAATATCGATGCAACCGACCCAGGGGTGCTATTGAACACCCCGTCTGGCGATCGCATCATCCCCGATTCAAAGCAATTGTTCAATGTCTCAATTGCAGATTCCATTGGCATTGATGATGGCTCTCTACGCCTTCGCTGGTGGATTGAATCAGCACACGATGATGGTGATGGCATCCCTTCAATCACGGAATATGCGAGTGGACCGTTGCAGAGGCAGGGCGATTCCGAGTTCTATCATGCGACATACGACGATACAACCAATGCACAGGGTCAGCGAGTGTCTCTCTTCATCGAAGGCTACGATATCGCAGGAAACGATCTCGGCAGTGGCCCAGGATTCGAACAAGACTTGACGAATTACATATCATTGGTACCAAGCCCGACCTCTTTCACTGGCGCCACCTTACAATATCACGGCGCAGACACCCTCGTCCCCTCTCATTCGACTTGGTTGAACATCACACTGAACGACTCCAATGAACTGGGCGACATTGAGGAAATTGTCGTCGACCTTGGCTCAAACACCGAACTGACATGGACAGATGCCAATGGTTTCTCCTCAAACGATCCTGAGGTTCAGATTCTAGAATACATGCTTACAAGCCAAGGCGAGGAAATCCATCTGAACCTCTCATTCTCATTCACACCAATGTTCAATCCATCTTCCGCTACCAATGAGATTTCAATGGAGTTGACAGATTCTTCAGGGCCTCAAACACTCTACACAGGTATTTTCTGGACATTGGACTCCAACATACAATTGTCTGATTTCTCGATATCCTTGGCTGATGATCCACTGAATACTCCGCTTTCAGAGGATGATTATGTCGCACTTAATGCAAGATTGAAGATCAGTGGTCATGTTCGATATGCATCCGCAGATTTGGCTCCACCGGCGAATTCCTACACCATTGAACTTGAAGTCCCATCCGACCTTCCTCTGATGGTAACAGCAGATGATGAGGGGTATTTCTCAGGTGAGGTATCTGCTTTCAGCAATGGGTTCTATAGGGTGAATATTCTTTTGAATCAAGCTCCAGGAATCGTTGAATCAACTCCTTCTTCCTTGCGTTTACAGGTGGATGGGGATGCACCCACTCTCATCAGTTTCGAACCGACCTTCATTCCTGCCAATGCGACTGAAATCATTCTTCAGTTCAGTTTGCAAGACATCGGTGCAGGATTGTCCAATGAATCGTGGCCAATGACATGTCAGATCATGCGTGGCTTCACATCGATTGGTGAGCCTTTGCAGTCCACAGCAGTGCAGACCGTTGCGGGCCAAGTCTCTCGATACCAGGCCAATCTCTCCTTCCAACCGATGATTGCAGATGACAAACTGGATTGTTGGGTTGATGCCAATGACCTGACTGGAAATCCCATCACTGGACTCGGCTCGACCTCGACTTGGCCACTCCGGGTTCCAATCATCGAAGTACGCCCTGACATTGTGGCCACCCATGTCGTCCTAGATCCTACGAACCCACAATTTGGCATGGATACAACCGTCACAATCACATTGGAGAATCATGGTAATCAAACCACTGAGCCTTTCTTTGTGACCCTTGAGGCCCTCGGTGATGAAGTCGGACGCATTGAAGCAAGATTCCTTTCGGGACAACCCTCGACGATGATTTCCGTGGTGTGGAAGCCGGATTGGGAGGGTGAACTCGATCTTCTGGTCCACGTCGATGCTGAGAATTCAATCGATGAAATCAATGAAAATAACACGTTGACACTCACTCTTGAAATTCAACCCACTCCAGAAGAAGGCTTCTTCTCACTCAATGTGATTGGTGGCATCGCTCTACTGCTGATGTTTGGAGTTGCCATGTTCGCTCTCGCAGTGATGTTCCTACGTGGGAGTCGTTACGAAGAAGAATGGGAAGATGAGGGTGAATTCGATGAAAGAGGTGGCGTGACTGACTCCGCGGACCCCTTACACGAGGACTATGTCGAAGATTGAGAAATGGACTCGGCCAGATTTGAACTGGCGATCTTCGCCATGTGAAGGCGACGTCATAACCCCTAGACCACGAGTCCGATGGCCCGGCCACTCACGAGCCTCGCTTAACGCTGACGCAATGATCCAATTATTCGGAGACACGCGAGTTCATCAGTAGGATTATTGCAAGCGCAAATGGAAAAACCGATCCAACGATGGATGCCGCATCATATTCCACATTGCCGAGGAAATAATTCCACATGTCCATACCACCAATCCCCATGTGCCCAATCGCGAAGAAGCGCGCAAAGATGTGCAAATTCTCAGTGGTATACATTGAAACGACCCAATGGGACAAACCGAAAACAATCGCTAACATTCCAACATATCGTCCGATGATTATCCCTGATTCTGTGAGCTGATCACCATTTACAAGTGAACCCGTTGGATTGAAAATAATCATGGTGCCA
>CATISE010000216.1 GCA_949538655.1 Marine Group II euryarchaeote MED-G33
CGCAATCGATTCAATTCCTTCCACAACCGATGACGCATTTCTTCAGCCGCTCTTGTGGTAAAGGTGAGTACTACAACTTCACTGGGTAAAAGGCCCTGCCACTGAGTCAAATCTTCTCGTTCAGCCAACCCAATACGTAGAGTACCTGCAGCTAGTGGATTTGGACGTGGACCGGGTGGTAGCAAACGAGTGGCTCGTTGATCAACTGAAAGGTAATGCTCAATCGTGCGACCAACGATACTCTGGGTCTTTCCCGTACCCGCTCCAGCATCTAAAATCAAGTGCATATCAATGGCAAGAGCGAGGCGCTGTCCTACGTTCAATTCCATGAACTGTCACCCCCAACAATGGATGCAAGTCCACAGGCTTCTTTGACACTGCACCATGTGCATACGCCTTCTTCAGGCGTTGCATGCACATGACCTGAATCAGCAGCATCTGCAACATCGAAAGCCGTGGTTAACCTCTCCATCATCCAAGCCCGGAAAGGATCGCTGTCGGCTTCTGATTTTTCACTTGGAAACCGGAATGTGTCATGAGTAAGAGTTGTGATTTCACCGACTCCATTTTTTGTTAGCAACTCTGAGTATACTGGACTGACCTCGAGGGTGTGGTTCGTCGATGAGCCCACCTCAGAAATGCCTACTCCAATTACAAGATCACCGGGGTGAGATATTTCCCAACAGCGCGCATATAATCCAAGTTGTAGTTCGTCGAACAATGCCTTGCGATGGCGTTGTCCCATCTTAGTCTTCGATGGACCATCAACTGATTTGATATCTCGAATGAAAACCAAACGCTTGGGTTTCCATTCAGAAGATTCTGTCCAATCGAGAGGGGCGATTGAATCATTGCCACCTTCACGATTTGATTCGTTGAAAACATCAACGCGATCGATAAAACCTGTCAATTGCATTGTTCGTCCATCTGGATGTGAAAGCGTCATTCCATTCAGTGACCACTCGATTGAAACTGGAATCGAATTGTATAATTCCTTTTCAGCATTCAACATATTTCCAAGACGGCCTGTAGGGGTGATCGGTTTCGGGGATGCCAACCAATCGAGCCATTGTTGGCGGGGCATTCCGATGAGATCGTGCCGTCTCTGTGCGGCGGTAGCATCTTCCCTTTCCAACCAAGGAGCTTTGATTCCAATATGATCTAAAATATGAACAAATAATTTGTCCATTGACTGGCCTGAAAGTGCTAACGAGGTAGAACCTTTCGAGGGGCGTACATCGCCTTCTGCAAGAGAAAATACTTGTTCAAACAATGCACCCAAGGACCCATGAACAAGATCGCCACGAATTCTCGCATCGAGATCTTCATCTTGCTGTTCCATCTTTCCAGCATTCAAACGACGTTCCAACCAGCCTTGACGTGGACAGGCCTGCCAGCGCTGTAATCGACTTGCAGACCACCTTTTTCTGGAGAAATTTGCACCACCTGTCAGACCATGACGTGCATCAAAAATTGGGAGTGAGGTTGCACTGGGTTTCAGCGGCCTTGGGTCAATGGCAAGCAATTGGTTTCGACCAGATTTACCACCCAAAACCGGCCAATTTGTAGACTCTCGAGGTGGTATATCTCCCGGAGCACCACTGTTTCCTGGAATGATTTTCAAATCACCCATTCCAACCAATCGATTGTGTAATTCCATGCCCAGATACTGTTCCCCTGATTGCACTACAGTTGGTTGTCTTCTCAGACGATCCTGCATCAATACTGAATCTAGTGGAATCGAAATCGAATCTGGTCGAAGTGGTGATGAAAGAGGTTGCCTAAAAGAACGCAATGATTCACCTGCACGTTGACGTTCATCTCGAACTCCGCGGCCAGAAATATGCACTTCTGCCCGGGTGAATCCAGATTCTTGAACCATCTCGATTATTGCAGGTCTCCAGCCAAGATGGTGCCCCCGGGTTCGTTCACCTGAAGTGGTAGACCAGTGTTGTAGGAATGATGGTTTCCTGACCGATTCTGCCGAATCTGCACCTGTATAATTGAGGAGCCACTCTGCGAGAGGTGCTGCCGGTTGAGAATCGTCATCTAGCCCGGTTGCATCCACCAAAATCACTGAAGCAGAAGCATGCAATAGATGGTGAAGGGCATGTCTAGCAGCACGTAACGGCGAATCGGAACGGCACAAGTCATACTCTCTACAGTCAGCTTCACTGAGCCAAGGCAGTTTTTCTGTACGAAGTGCCCAACTTGTTGCAGTTAGGTGTGTTAAGATGATGATGTCTGCGGTAACACCCAATGCTTCGGTAGGGGATAAAATTCGAATCTGATCGCTAATCTCTAGGCTTTCGGGTACCTGTAAATCATCCATTAATCCAAGGAAACCTTCGACCCATTGGGGCCCCGATGCGGATACAGGATGATTCAATATTGACTGCGAAGAACGAAACTTTTCATGTTCTTCAAGAAGTAATTGAATTGCTCCGGCGTCCCTCAACATGGATGTTGAATCTAGATGTGATACGAGTGTCGAAAGCCATTCGTCTCCAGTTGCAGGTGATTCTGGTAAAGGTAAGGGTCTCTTTGTGTAACAACCGGTTGTAAGTTCTTCATCGGTCAATAGGGCCCGCTCACCAGAACTCAACAATGGTGACAATCGTTTCAGTAGACTGAGGAACCACCATTGGGTACATTCTGCTTTCTCACCTGCTTCTTTCAAATCCTCCCATGGGGCAGGGTATGGCTCAGATGCGAGGGCTCTAAGCCATCTAGAAAGGGCTCCATAACCACCCAATATATGCCATGAACGAGCGAGTGATTCAATCCGGTTCGAATCCATTTCAGGCGTCCATTCAGCATTGACTGGATGAAGACCTGAATGCAACCATTCGTCGGTAAAGCGCAGACTCTGTTGGGCACCCAAACCGCGGATGCGTGACATCGACCACGCTTCTGTTCCACTACTGATGGAAGCAATTTCACCCAACCAGTGAATTCCTGGTGAGGATTTAAGCAAGGAGGATTCAGCCGGGGGGCGCAAGCCGATCTCAGTGAGTGAACGCCTCCAAATATCGGCTCGATCTTGTTTCCCAGGATCGATGATGATGACATCTGAATCGCTAGAAGATGTTTGATTCCAATCTCGCAATACCTCAATGGTTGCAGGGATATCCAACCCTTTTGTTGGTACCAAAAGTCGAGTGACCGATTGTTTACATGGCTCTGGTTTCCAAATATGGTGCTCATCCAACCACTTTGGAACAGTATCCACTGTACAGGGATGAACATCCTCAAGAATGGCTCCATGCAGTCCTAAACGGTAGTTGCCAATTTCTGCCTCTCCATGTTGGCACAATTGATGCAAGTCTGTGAATCGGTTTAGGTTCAACAATAACCGTCGATCGCTTTTTGCCAATGTAGGCAATTGATCCATCAAAACAATACCTACAATTCCAGTCAGAGTGAACGGTTTAGACTCCAGAGACCCAAGTTTATCCAGAAGTGTTCTTCGATGTTGTAGGGGATGCATCCCATTCATTTGTTGACCCATTCTGTTTACAACATTCTCAAATGAATCGATTCCGGGTCCATCCCAATTGCGAACATCTTCAACATCAAATGCTTGAGCCAATCGAGAAAGCGCCCGTGTCCGACCTTCTCCCCAACGATGTTCGGGGGTCGGGTGAAGCAATGGAAATTCCCCATTTCTAGCAGCCAATTCACATTCTGCGTGTAGTAAACGATGGCCGGTTGCACTTGACGATAGGAGACGGGGGAGGCGTAAATCTGCGTGGAGAGACTTCCACAGTGAGGTCAATGTATGGTGTCGTGAACGATCGACTGGGCCTATATCTGCAGATTCTAGTCTAGACAAAACCTCGGCCCGAGATGCTTCTGAGGAGTGAATCACCAACAATGGTTTCCGGCTTGGATTGAGGACCTGTCGTTTCAATTGTTGAAATAACCACTCTGGAAATTTCCCCGGGGGGATGTGTTCCAAAGTCAATGCGAAATCCATACCAACGGCCCCGGGAGCGTTCTAGGTTCTCACGGGGGTTCTTGAAGGATTGGACTGATTCAATCCCGGCGGGTCAATGCTGCAGCGCCTAGAGAGATGAGGCCAAGTGGTGCCAAGAAGCCAGGTAATAGGCCATCTTCGGGGGTTTCATCCATTATGATAGGGTCGGGTAGAATTCTGTGCCATTCATGAATGACAACCAATGAAAGATCATCTCCATCGTAGGCTGCAGGAAGGGTGATGGCTTGTTCACCACCCCAATTTGTCCCATCATTTTGTAGTGTTGCATCAAGGTCAATTACTGCTCTAACGATGTCGTCATAGTGTTCCAATCCATTGCTACCATCTGGGAAATAGCCTGAATTCTCGACGGCCATCAAACGATGGGTCCAAGTCAATCCATCTGGTTCGTCGGGATGAATATCCATTTTCCATGTCAGTGTTCCAGTGCTATTGTCTCCGGTCCAAGTGAAATTTGATTCGACGC
>CATISE010000217.1 GCA_949538655.1 Marine Group II euryarchaeote MED-G33
CCATTGGCCCTCACCATCAATGAGGCTGGCATACGAGCGACGGGGACATCGACGAGAAGGTCTCCATTCGAATCGCACGTGCGCAGTCCACTGGTTGAATAATTGGCCAAAGGTGTCGTCAGACTTTCAGCTGAAGTAGAGGCGCCAGCCCCCATCAATATACCACTCTTTTCAGCCGCCTGATTACATTGGGTTTGTGTAATTGG
Source organism: Marine Group II euryarchaeote MED-G33 (assembly GCA_949538655.1). Taxonomy (GTDB): domain Archaea; phylum Thermoplasmatota; class Poseidoniia; order Poseidoniales; family Thalassarchaeaceae; genus MGIIb-P. The sequence goes on from CATISE010000217.1 coordinate 207, forward strand.
AACAACGGATGTTGAATTGTAATGATTGGGCAGGTAATCATGACCAACATCAGCATATTCAAGAAATCGACTTTCCATCAACTGACCGGTCACGTCACCACCCATCCAGATGAATGCATCCGACGAGTAAAATGTGTAGAATGCACCATAGTAGCGGCCTCCAAAGTGAATCTTGGTTTCATCGGCCGACCATGCTACATCTCTCGCACCACGACGACCAGAGGCACCATTCCCACTACCTCCTGGGAAATCACCTAACTCGTAGACATTAGACCAATCTGCTGTGCTGTAAATCGATGTTCCAGAACCACTTGTTGTTGCCAATACAAAGTGTGTCCCCGCCTTGTTGAATGCGACTGCATAAACATCTGAACCCTGGTTCACTTCAGCGATCATAGTCCCATTTGTGGGGTCGTAAACACGGAAGCGGTTGTCATTTCCACCCGTGATAATCCATCGCCCATCAGGACTCCAATCCAATCCCAATACAACATCCGTGTGGTTGTGGACATTGAAGAATTGAGATCCATTTGAAGTCCAGTGTACGGACAATTCTTGGGCATGTGTGACAGCAATGAAGCGCCCATCTGGACTGGGGGCAATGTTGTAGACATCATCGCCACCGAACTCAATAACGTGTAGAATCGCCCATGTAGATGTGTCGTAAATGGTGACATTTTGATCCTTCCCGCCTACGTATAATTCACTGCCATCTGGATTGAATGACAAGCCGAAAGTGTCGTCATCATGATTCGCGGACAGGTTGACTAGGTGTGTTGCAGATTGAGAGGTCCAATTCATTTCGTAAACGTGAACGTTTGCTGCATCGCCATCAAGACCATATCCTGCGACCGCCAAAAGACTTCCATTTGCAGAAAAATCGAGACCGCGCGGATTTGAACCAATTGTGAACAATGAGGTCAGTATCTTCCCAGAGCCACTGGCCAAATAGACGTGGTCCCCACTATCTGAACCGACTGCAACCATGCCATTCGGTGCGACATCGAGTGTGCGGCACATGACCCCACTGTCCCCCCAACCTCCGAGAGCGGTGTATTCACTCATCCCACCTGACATCTCATCGTCATTATCGTAATCACGAGTTGCGTCAGTGAAATCCGAGATTGTGCCCTCTGCACTATCTGGAATCCCGTCTAAGTCGGAATCTGGGCAGCCGATCAACCCTGTTGTGGATGTGCCCGCCGCAAATGGGCAATCATCGATTGTGTCATCAAATCCATCGCCGTCTCCATCTGCTGCAATCGCACTCGGTGACCAGAATAGCAACGATGTTACCATCAGAAAGGTCAGAAAAATTGACATGCGACGATTCCGATTCATGATTCTCACAACGTCATTCAGTGTTTGATGGTGTCGATTCCTCGTGTGTGACGACTACGTCGTCCTCAAACATAGAATCTATTTCGACATAATCTGTTTGATATTGATTAGAAGAGGACGATGAAGAAATCCATGGATTGCCATTGCCTGGCCTCCGGCTCCTCAGCATTTGCAAAACGTAGAGGAGGACACTGAGACACAGGATTGCAGCAAGGTTCTGAAACGAACCTGGAGTTTTCAACTGCTCTCCTGTTGTTGCTTCTGGAGAATCTAAATTCGTTGAAATGACTAGACGCTGACGATTTCCAGCTGCATCAATCAACTCAACTGTAGCTACCCACTCACCAGGATTGCCTTCAGCATAGAAGGATTCTGGCTGTATGCCTTGGAAATCATCGCCATCTCCTGATTGACTGAAAACATCAAGACCTCCATTTTGGATAAGAATATTCCATTCAACAACATCTTCACTGAATACTGAAATATCTACTGTGACAAAACAATCAGCTGCATCAGGTGTCCCCCAAACTGGTGCTGTTGGTCTACGGTTACAATCGGTTTGACTCCATATCAGATTTGCATTAGGTGCTGATTTGTCAGTAATGATCGTTCGGACATCGGCCGCACTATTTCCTGCCAAATCCCTTTGCACCGTTACCATGAACCACTCACCCTCAGTGATCGGTAAATTGGCGTCGATTGCAAATCTAGAGTTTTCGTCGCAGACACCTTGACTCATGAGACCGCTAATATTGATGAACACATCCAAGCCTTGCTCACATGAGCCCTCAACATTTGCTATAGAGTGGTAGGTAGAATGACCATCTGAGGGTTTTTCCACCGATAATTCAGGGAGTATTTGATCGAGTGTCACAACCAATTCAAAAACGAATATTTTCTCCAGTGCTTCGAGGTGGAATAGTAGGATATTCTCCCCTACATTCAGATCGATTGGAACGGATACACTTCCATTTTCCAAACCAAATATTGTCCCATTATTACCATCATGCCACCATTCGTAAGCCTGGTCTGGACCCAATGTGATGTGAGCCATTACCTGTGATGTGTTTACGTGTGTATTGTTCCAAGGTGCATCAAGTGTTGGCCAGTAATTTTCCTCTGGTAAAATGACATCTACACAGGTCTCAGACAAGTTGGGATCCACAACGCCCTCGATTCCCGTACTATCCCATGCATAAATGCAAACAGTATGATTTCCAGTTCGGATTAGCTCGAAAAGTAAGTCTTGACTTGCATTGATGAATTGGCCGGCAGACCAGACATTTTCTCCATTGATTTCGACCCACTGGTAACTTGATTCGCTAACATCCCATTCAATCTCAAGATAGTGGTCCAAGAGAATTTGTTCCTGTGTTGGAGTTTGAATGAAGACTACGGGGGAGGTTCGATCAATTAGAATCTCAGCACTATGTTGCCCGGTATTGTTCGCCCAATCGGTAACCCGTAATTGCAAAGAATACAAATCATCAGCCCAATCTGTAAAGTTGATTTCAAACCTATTTTCTTCCATAATCGGTCGATTGGAATAGGCTGGTTCATCCCATGGCGGTGCACTATCGATTTGGCATTGTTGTTCCATTTCAGCACCGTACGAAGAGAATATTGTCAGACAAATCTCACGTCCATCAAACAACCTGTGAATCGATATCTCGCCAACATTGAAACTGTAGGGTTTTGAGGCATCCACTGAAACGTAAGCATCACCCCATTCAGAAACACGAATTGAGTCGAACTGCATCTGATCAGTAGGTCCAGAATTGTCTGGCGCCCATGGATCATAAACCATACTTGCATTGACTGAATTCCAATTGCCCGCTGGATCTCTAGCAGTAAATGTGAACTCATTGAGATCATGCCATTCCCAAGTTGAGGTATCCCAATACTCCGCAGAAGCAGGATCAAATGTTGGACGGCCCCAGATTGTAGGTTGAAGTACCAAATCCAAGTCAACACGACCTTCGGAATCAACATCGTATTCGGTTCCATTTAACCAGAATTTTGCTTCAGGATCTGTCAAAATCCAGGTATCTGATAGTTGTGCTTGATTGGTGAACATTCGCCAATTATTGATGGCTATAGTAGGTTCGATATCATCGTGTTCAATTCGAAGATGTGCGTGATCGATTCGGTTGGTTAAATCGAGTGTATCAGCTGAATATTCATGCCATTGATTGTCACTAGGTAGGCTCCAATTTAGCCATGCAGAACGCAAGGATAAATCGCTCCAAAGCTGCGAAGGAGTGGTGTAATTCACAGGATCTCCATTTGGAGGAAGCCAAGATTGTGATTTGGTCAATTCAATACGATCTAAATCCAATCCCGATTCCTTTACCCAAACATCAACGGTGTGACGCCCGGGTGTAGGCACTTCGATTGTAGCGCGCAGACCCATGGATTGGTTTCCGTAACTACTGGCCCAATTCCAACCGCTTGAATTTGTGGAGATTCCGCCTTGAGAAACCGTCTGAGAAAAACCATCTAAGCCAATATGAATCGCATTGGAATTTTCTCCATGTTGCTGCATCCGCACCCAAACCCAGTAAGTCCCGTTTGTATCAAATTCAACATC
>CATISE010000218.1 GCA_949538655.1 Marine Group II euryarchaeote MED-G33
AATGGGGTTGGACGTGGCTGTTGTTCACGGTCGAGAGGATATCTTGACGAGGGTCGTAATTGAATTGTCCAAGAGGCGCGAAAGATTGGCCTGCAAGGTAGACGGCAACATCATCCAACGTTTGGACACCGTTGGCGTCTTGAATTATCATAGAGAAGGTATGCGTTTGACCAGCCAATAGGTGCTCATCCCAGGTATCGAGCGCGAAACCTGTGTTCAAGAGGGTTGTATCGGTATTTTGCGCAGTCTGCAATGTCGCCCAATCACTTGACAGACCCGGGCCTCCGCCTGTGCCACCATCTTGGTAACTATTCCCTGCCCAATCGACGCCTTCAATCCACAGACTCACCTTCCCGTTGAAGCCGTTATCTGTAACCTGGATATTGGAGAAATAAACTTGTTGTGAACCACTGCGAAGCGGATAGAGATACTCGGTTAGGGTTTGATATTCCACCCCTTGAGCAAAGCCATCTTCATTGGCATCATCAATGCCTTCACGCCAATAATGGAGGATGATTTCATCATCGCGATCTTGCGCGTCGGACACGGTGAGATGGACGGTTAGAGGAGTCACTGGATCCCACACATATCCATTGGCATCAAGTTGACCCGCGGAGGTCGAGACCAGCAATGGACTCGCAATTGGAGCCTCGTCGTCAACCATGACGGTGACAACAGGTGGAGTGATGGTCGAATCATTGGCTCCAGTGGAACCAGTAATGGGACCTACACGCCCAATTCTAGGGGACAGTGTGTGTGATTCAGCAGGAGAAAGGAGAGTGTTACCAGAAAAGGTTCCGTTTCCATCTGAAATCAATGGTATTTCAACACCTGATACATTGACAATCATCGCGAAATCATCTTGCAATGGTCGCAAGTCTATCGTGTCCTGGAAGCGAACATTTCCACTGATGGAAACGTTTTGCCCACTGCGGGAATGGAAGGGGTAATCGGGTGAGAATGGATTGGAAAGATGACGACCTTGGTTGTCGTAAACCTCGAATCCACTGACCTCGAGATCATTTTCCACCGCCTGGCTGCCCGTCCCCCCAGATTGGGCCTGTGCAGGGGCAATGGCTTCGCCAGTCACGTTGTAACCGAGCGCAGACCAGTCGATTTGAGCGACATCATCCCATGTCCACGACACTCTGAATCGCCAGTCAATCTCGAGAATACCAGCATTTTCTGTGACACTGCAATCTGATTCCATCGGCAATTGAGCAGCGCCCGAAATCTGAGTGAATGTGGGTGATGTTGCAGGATTGTCTACTTCAAAGGCAATCATTGTACCATCACTACCCTCTCCGGTGAAGGTGACTTTCGCAATGTCGTCATTGTCATACAAATGACGGTGGTGTGTCGTGATTTCTACGATGCCACCATCGGGATACAGAGTATTGGGTACGGTGAATGGAAAATTGGTAATCATCAGTTCATGATGAATGCCACCATCGAAAATGACCGCGCCTACATCCGAATTGTAGGTCACTGGAATGTCTACACTCTCGCCTGCACCCTGCGCAATATTGACGTGATGATAATCGACCATCTGTTGCGTCAATCCTGTGATGTTTTCTGACAATGTATAGCCTACCGTGAGCGCATTGAGGTCAACATTGGCCGATCCACCGGTTGACAAATCAAACTCAGCTACGCGCCAATTCCTGCCCGTTTGCTGTTGGGTATGTGAGGGCTGAACCATGTTGATGTAAGCAATCATCGTAGGAGAAAGACTCGCTGTTGTGAACCCATCCGTGAATGTCATGGCTGGGGATGAACCGATTGAAAGGTCGACCGGTGAAGTTGTTGGATCGGTCAAAGAGGATACGGATACAGAAACAACTGCGGAATGAACCGTCGCATCTTCAGGAATCAAGACTGAGACCGTGGAACCTGAGGTGTCCACATTGAAATTCGTAGAGGCGGTGTCCATATTGTGGTTGATTGTTCCAGCTGAAGATGTCGTTTGATAGAGCAACTGTTGCCATCCATGTGCACCGTAAACCGTACCTGAGGGGAAACTCCAGTCCACTGTGCCATCGCTGGTCACATCGGCCTCTGGATTCACGGCAGGTTGACCAAATTCACCTTCCGCCCACAACGAAGAGATGTGGCCACCAGGATTGACTTCGATTTGTACACCAAAGCCCGGTTGTGGTTGTGGAAAATTGATGGTGCCAGTCAGCCCGGTTTGCCCCACGATTGAACCGGTGGAATCAATCGCGCGAATGGTCACTTGCGAACCCACACCGCTGAAATCAACAGAAGTTATTGGGCGACTCGAATGGGTGAATTCACCCTGAATCTGAAGAACTGCTGAGCCGTTGTTTGTCAGATTACCATCCAACAGATCCAGTGTGGGTGCGACATTCCATCCATTGCCCGTTCCACTGGCATCCAACATTCGAATGGATCCGACATGTACTGCATCGATGAGTGGAGTCAGGAACTGATCATCAGTCCCCATGTTAATCTGTACACGGATACTGGGATAGGTGTCTTTGTTCAGCCCGTGTAGAGAGACGGGGAATGATTGATTGGAAAAACCTGCAATCGTGTTCCCAGAGGCATCCAGAACGGATGCGGTTGCCCATGTGCCCCCTGGAATCGTGCCATCGATATCGATGAAACCGCCGCCAAGTGAATCGGTTTGGATGACGTTGGAAATCCAATTTCCTTCATCGTAGAAATAATCCACTTCTAGACCAACATCGTCGATATACCAGCCATCATCGGTCACTGACCCATCACTTTCAACGGAGAATCGAAACCATACGGTTTGTCCAGAATATGCGGCCAAATCTGCTGTTTTGGTGGACCAGGATGCACCATTTCTTCCATCAAAAACTTCCAACCCTGATAGTTGATTGAGATATGAACCAGTCCCATCATACCAGCCCATACTTGGATTCAAATGGGACCACGTCGTATTGTCTACAGAAATGAAGACTGCACCACCATCAAAATTCTGCTCAAAATCGGCCCAATGACTGAATGTAAATCTGGAACTGGCACCGGATGGAATGGAATATGGGGTGGAATACAAATGGTCCCACATCCCATTGCTGTAGGCACCACCCAAATTCAAGCCAAACCCAAACGGTGCTGTTGGGAATGAAGAGGGACCATATGAAGAACTACCAATGGGCCCGAAATCCCAATCACCAGTAGAGCTCCAACCTTGTGGATATCCACTGGGTGCGCCTGATTGACTGGTTTCAAATCCGTCGTTTTTCGTTAAGGCACCTGACCCAATTGTCAGATATTGCCAATCATCTACACCCGTCCCGATTGAATAGTGGAACATAGTAGATTGCGTGGATAAATTATCGCTTGCAACCACGGTATTCGTTCCATTGATTATCGAGATTCGATCCAAAGTGAGACCTTCAAGATTATCCTGTGTCCCACCATAATCGATGATACTATCTGCAACGACTCTGTATCGAAGGTGAACGATATTTTGACCTTGAAATTGTGTAGGCAACTGCATGTCTAATGTAAGAAAACCTCCAGACTCATCGCCATATGTAGTTCCACCAACGGTATATCCATTGCTTGGAATGCCAGATGAACCCGTACCTGTCAAGTCGGTCCACGTCTGATTGTTGAGAGACATTTCAATCCAGAAATTATCCCATGATGAACCCTCAAGATCCCACTCAAGTACGGTTCTAACAATAGAATTACTACCAGCATTGGATAGATTGAAGGAACGTTGTAGGGCACCTTCAGCAGAAGATGCATACGAGCAAGTTGATGATGCAACATAACAACCATGGTGCCAATAGCTTGCCCCTCCCCCCAAGTTTGTAATTGAGGTGTCATCGATAAACCAACCAGGGATGCCAGAACTGTTCGCATCTGTATGGATGTTGAATCGGAACTGGATCTGGGAAGATGAATTAATCGATGACAAATTGTCGAGGGTGAACTTCTCTTGCACCCAACCCGTATAATTGGAATTTGACCACGCAGGGAATGTGCTGCTATTCATCGGCGTCCCAGCCGGTGCATTTGAAGGACTCAACGTCACATTGGCATTGTAGCCACCGACCGGTTCAATCCAAGTCCATGCGCCACTGTCTAGTTTGTATTCAACCCAAACCGCATCCCCTGCGGCTGCATCGGTCTGCCTCCAATTCCAAAAACTGAGATTGAATTGATTGATTGGAGAGGGAATGGTTTGAGCTTGAGTGATCAATCCTGCATCAATACCCCCTGGAAGTGGATGGCCGGCCAAAGTCGCAGCAAGGGTGGAGCCGGAATTGGCACTAGCTGGAATTGTTCCGTGACTCAACAGTCTAGAATTACCAACCACTGGTCCATTGATTGTCCCTGGAAGTGCCGGTTCCCAAATTGAAGTGTTGCCAGATTCGCTCCATCCCGCAGCAAAATTCAGTGTGACTTGACCCAAAAATGAGTTGACGTTACTCACCGATGCATCAGGGGATAAAGAAAGCCGGCCGCCAAAATGATCCATGGTCGCATCAGTGAATTGCCCCACGGTGAAATTCGTCGGTGTATCGACTCGCCATTCGGTTCCATTCCCATCGTTCACCATCTGGTCTTCAGCAGTCATCCAACCATCGAGAATTGTTGCATTGCTGGGCACATTCCAGCCATCGACTTGCACATCTTGGCCGCTCGAAGCGATTTGTGGAGGTCCAACCCAGCCGCTGATATCCGCAGCCGCCCATGGCATCGAGGCCATCATGAATGTCAATAATACGCTAAGCATAACTTTGCGATTGTTCCGCATGGGGGTGACTCCTACGGAGTCCGGGACACTTTGGAGTATGAAAGACATTGGGGGGGTTGACCCAGATGGGTGAAAGAGCCACTGGCGTGAATTGAACACGCGACCTACGCCTTACCAAGGCGTCGCTATACCTCTAAGCCACAGTGGCAGCAAGTCGGCGACCAGCGTCGATAATTTAACCACTACGCACAGCATATTGCACTACAATTCGTCTGCAGCATCGCCATCATGCTCATATCGGAAAGGCTGCACGCCGAAACATTGCCGAGGTCGCATAGCCTGGTATCGCGCGTGACTGGAAATCACGTGGGTTCTCCCGCCGGAGTTCAAATCTCCGTCTCGGCGCCTATGGAATCATAGAAAGGAGGCGATATTCCGTGTTCAGCCTACGGCTGGTAGAGTATTTCTTAATGCGGGGCTGTCGCAGGACCCCTTGATGACCGAGGGTGAGGTGGAAGAATCGGAAGCCGGTGACGGCTTGGTTTTCCACGAAGGATCGCGCCTGACGGACCTAAAAATCAAGCAGAATTTGTCAATCGATTACCCACGTTTAGAGCCGTTGCACCACCTGAAAATCGAGTTGATGTTCCATTTTTACAAGATCCGAACAACTTGGACAATGTCGCACTGGATTACACTTGCAATTGGATTCGCTGCAGTGGTTGTTTCAGGGTGGGACTTTGGGATCAATGAATTGTCCAATTCCAAGGGATTCTATTCTATCGGAATTGATCCAACCGATGAGAATTCAGGCATCAGCAATATCCTCCCGGGTGCGATGGTAACCACATTAATCACCCTCGCACTTTGGATGATTCTCCTGATTAGATTGTGGACCATATTTCCACTGATGCGCTCCCAAGCAGTCAGTCTGTATATTGCCCTAGGTGCAGCTGAATTGAGTCAATATTGGGCACATGGGTTCGACGCTAATTTCCCATTCGGAGGAGATTCTTTTGCATACGCAGTCACACTTGTCGGAGGCATTCTTATCGTTTTCGTGTGCTTCATTTTACAACGCGCAGTGACTGAAACACGAGATGTTCACGTGGAGGAACGGCACTGGCACCCAGACCCGAGGCAGCGGGAGATCGCAATGCGCGACCACTCTCTAATTGCATGGAGTGCTGCACTCATCAGCTACTGTGTACTCGTCGTAATCCATGCATGGTCTGGGGCACACTATGTTGCTGTGCGTCAACCCACCGAAACCGATTGGTGGTGGATTCTGAAAACGATATACGTTGTTTCTGGATTACTGATTGTTTGGTTGATGTTACATGTGCTTTGGTACCCTCAACTCATGCTAGGAAGTGGCGGGATGCGGATTGAGTCGAGTATTTCGAGACAAATCGGAGGGATGCAGAGTCCTGGAACAGAAGTTGAACAGAAATCTGCAATCGCTGGTAAATGTCCAGATTGTGGTGAAGTTACAGCAGTGAATAAACTGCCAAGTGGAGAAATTGAAGCATCCTGTGCAATCGCTGGTTGTAATGGGGTTGGTACCCCCGGGGAGAAATGCTCGGTCTGTGCAACACGTATCTCATCACGTATGATTTGCACCGCCTGTAATACAAGTGCACCCATAGACAGTCATTTCTCCGATGACGAGGCATGGTGAGCGAATGAACGTCACTGGATTTCGTGAGTTGTTTCCACCTCTCAGAGAGGAGGGGGCCCCGATTTATTTTGACAATGCGTGCATGACACTGCGGCCACAAAGTGTCATTGATGCCATACAACACTACTATTCTCAAAACCCCTCATGCGCAGGACGTTCCGTCCACAGATGGGGGATGTCGATTTCACAAACAGTCACTCGAACACGCCGCAAATTGGCTGAGCATATTGGGGCATCTAATGCGCGTGAAGTCATTTTTACCCCAAATGCGACTCATTCGATTAACCAAGTTGCTTCTGGACTAAAGTGGAATGATGGAGATGTTGTCATCACCAGTGATCGTGAACACAATTCAAATCTAGTCCCGTGGTTACAGCAAGCGTCTTCTGGCGTCAAACTCCAAACGGTGAAAAGTCAATCAGACAACCAATTTGATCTCGAAGCATTTGAGGAAGCGTGTGCAAATGCTGGGAAATCACTTAGGGTCGTATCACTGGTCCATGTTGGCAATTTAGATGGGGTTGAAATCCCTGTAGCAAAGGCTGTCAAAATCGCCCACGATTATGATGCAATCGTCCATGTCGATGGTGCTCAATCCGCACCACACATTCCTATTGATGTTGACGAATTAGGTTGCGATTTATTCTCGTTCAGCCTGCACAAAATGCTCGGACCAACAGGAGTAGGAGCCCTTTGGGGTCACGAAGAAATCCTGTCACAACTTGAACCAATTTGTGCAGGGGGTGGCACAGTCGTAAATGCCACAGCTGAGCAATATTCATTGCGCTCGATTCCAGATCGACTCGAAGGAGGATTGGGGCATTATGCAGGGATCTGTGGAACGGAAGCTGCACTGGATTTACTTGGGCAGTATAATATGCATGATTTTGCTGAACAAGAAGTTCGTCTAAACCGAATCATGAGTGAAGGCATCGGCCACCAACCGGGCGTCGAAATCATTGGACCCAAAGATGCCGCGTTACGAGGTGGAATTTGCTCGATAATGCTGAAAGATTTGGACATCCAAAACGTTGGAATCCTGATGGATGAAGTCGGTAAGGTGTTTGTTCGCTCTGGGTTGCACTGTGTCAACCAGTGGTTTGATGCACATGGCATTGAAGATGGAAGCTTACGCGCCTCGGTTTATGCCTACAATACCGAAGAGGAAGCACGTATTTTCGTGGACACATTCAATGAAATTATTGACGGTTTGACGGAGTGATTTTTAATGGAATTTGATGCTATTCTGGATGATATGCCAGAGGCTCCGGTTCAGCCACCCCGGAGAACATTTGGTTCCGATCTAAATTTTGAGATTATTCTTCAAAGAGGTGGGGCTTTTGCACTCTTCGTCATTTCGATATTACTCGTAGTATGGGCGTTTGGATTCTTAGAAAGAGGGCTCTTGGATCCGTACCCACCAGAGTTATCTGAGAGACATGAGGAATTCAAGCAATTGTCTGGATTTGATAATGTAACGACCACTGGTCAAGGTGTTGAAATTTGTATTGTTGATACTGGAATCGATCTTGGACATCCCGACCTATCACACGTCGAACTTGCAGGGTGGGTAGATTTTGTCAGCAACAGGGGTGAACCTTACGATGATCAAGGTCATGGAACTGGAATGGCGGGTATTTTAGTGGCCAAAAACCGCCTACCAGGTATAGCTCCCAACGTAGATCTGTACATTGCCAAAGCCATTTCAAAATCAGGAACAGGATCTGATACAGACATTGCAGATGCTGTGGATTGGTGTGTTGAAAATAATGTAGATATTATTTCACTCAGTTTGGGTGGAACACAGGGTATAGATTGGATTTTCATCGAAACGGATGCGCTTGAAGCTGCGGTCGATCGCGCCATTGATGAGGGTATATTTGTGGTTGCAGCAGCAGGAAATGATGGTGGTCCCGACGATGATGGGGATGTCGCTAGCCCAGGGGGTGTTCAAGATGTCATCTGTGTTGGTGCGATCGATACCGATGGTACCATCTGGAGTAATTCTTCAGTTGGGAATAATGGATTTACGCTACAGCATATCTTTGGTCGATTTGATCCTGATAAAAAACCAGAATTGGTAGCTCCCGGTGAAAAATTAGCCATCCTCAATGCACAAATCGGCACAGATGTCCTCTATGCATGGGGGTCAGGTACCAGTGGGGCTACAGTGTGGGTTAGTGGAGCCATTGCACACCTATTGGAACACAGGCCCGATCTTGGTCAGAATGGTTCATCTGGAGGGTCACGAAACACTGTGGAAGATGTCAAAGGATGGATTAAGGATAGCGTTGCACCCAAAGACGGGCAGGCTGAACACGACAATTACTACGGATATGGGAGACTGCAGGTCGATGCATTACTCGCAATGGGTGGTCAGGCCTGAATAATCCCCACCAAAGTACCACCAAATAGTGGAACGAAACCAACGGGGTTCGTCTGGTTGATTTCCGCGATAAATTGAGTCCATTTATTGAATGCAGCAACACGTGCCTGTCCGGGATTGATTGGCCCTGATTCGGGAATGTCACCAACGTCGTCAACAGGAACTTCAGGTTCGGCTGTGAGAATCAAACCACCAGGTACCAATAGATTGAATGAACGTTGAATGGCTTCCACCTTCCCGATATCCCCCACATCTACGATGATGATTTCGTATGGCGCACGCAAAGGTGGCGCGGTGGTAGCAGCAGCTTCGTCTGTCGTTGTATTGGCTGCTTTCCAACTGTCTAACTCAGCACATAGTGATTCGAAGTCACCCACCCGAATATGCGCCCAATCTTCTGAATCATAGCGACGAATTAGACGGGTTAGAATTACACTGAACTTCCCACCAGCCTCAATCATGTCAAAATGCTCAGGTTTGGAGTTGGACGACCAGTAATCGAGCAACCATGCACTCAGATGTCCAATTCCCGAACCAACTTCGCATACTCGATTTGGCTCAACACGGGAGATGATGTCTCGGATTCTTCGACGTAAACTGGTCGGCATAGAATCTAGTTCCATGTGCTCAAGTTGGGCCCCAATGGATGCAGCAATTTCTGGTTCATCCTTTGGTTGATCTGGATTCTTAGACAGCAGCGCTGCCAAGGCGTCTTCGATGCTCAGCCCCACACTTCGCCGGGTAAGTAATTGGTTTTCAAATCTCGGAGACATGGGATGTCGTGAAATACCCCTGGTGGGCCGGTCGGTATGGAGGAGTTGATGTGGACGACGAAGTTGAGGAACTAGACCACGTGACACGTTGTCCAAGTTGCAATACCCGACAAGCGCATGAAATCCTCAAAGAAAAGCAACTCAAGAATGATGCAGGGGTTGATTATCTCCTTCGATGTGAAGGATGCAGCAATATCCACACGGTAATTTTCCGAAGTAAGAAACCCATTCTAATCAAATTTACCTTATCGGACGGGGCGGATTCAATCCCATATGAAATCGAAGTCGATGATGATGAGATATTTGTATTGGGTGATGAATTTGAGGCAAATGATCTACTCTGGAGTATCACGCGTTTGGAAACCGATGGCGATGCTAAACCTCGGGTACTAGAGGCTGGAAAAGTCAAGCGAGTTTGGGCAACGAGAATTGATTTGGCAAGAATCAAGCGCACATTCAGCGACGGTGATATTTCCTTCTCTGATACCATCGAAGTTGAACCTGAAAAAATGTTCTCATGCGGTACAATCGTCAAGCATCGTGGTGAAACATGGCGGATCAGGGCCCTTCATTCCGGTACCGCGAGAACCCTTACCGGTAAGATGGAAGCCCGAAATATCAGACGAATCTTCCTTCATCGCCCACCTACGCCTGAAGAAATTGCAGAAAGGAAGAAGTTGGAACGAGGCAATTGGAAGGGGCAGGATTTCCCTGGCCGCGAGGAACATCAAGCAAAATGGCATGGTGACAACGATGGATGAACGACATGACCCAAGCGCTTGTCGTCGGATTTTGCGTGAAGCACGCGAAAATGGTTTGTCAAGAAAACTGTTTGATATGGCACAGGATTTACAGGATGGAATCTACCGAGCAGAAGCACTTTGCGGTCTTTGTGGACATGACGAAATGGATGAGGAAGATCGGGTTGAATGGGTTCCAATCATTGTTGAATCGATGTTAGATGAAGAGCGTGCTTGGCGCTTGGCCGAAAGTATTGGAATCATTGCCAAATCGGCCGGTAATTGGCCCGGTGGGCGCGCCAGAAAGGCGCTGATGCAGGACATCATTGGCTTGACCGGGGAGCTACCAGCAGGCGAAGCGAGAGTGGACGCCCTCAAGTCGATTGCAAATCGTGTATCCAAGCAAAAATTGCCGGAACTATTCCTTTTTGCCCTCGAAAATGATGGAATGGAAGCAAAAGCAGCCAGACCAATCATGAAGGCGATCGTTGCGACCGGAGAGAAGCAGATGATTGACGAAATCATACCGTTGGTTACCGATGCATCACCAGATTTGTCAGTCAAGTTTCTCGACAATTTACATCGCCTAACAATTCAAGCAGATTTGACATTGGAACCGAGTGCTCTTGAACTCGCATTACCTTTTCTCGACGGTGCAGATTTTGAAACCATTCGCACACTATGTAGTCACTCGAACCACCCAGATGAAGTCAGGATGTTGGCTGAAAAATTGTCTGGTGTGGATGAGGATTCAGTGCGATTCATGGTTACACTCGCTGGACGAGCCGATCGTGTGGGTGATGCCGAATTGGCAAGGGAGTTACTCGAAACTGCGTCCCAAAATGTCGAGGGGTTAGACGCACATATCGCCATTCGAATCAAGAAAAACCTTGCCAAGGCGTTTGAGCGACTTGGAGATTCAGAGCGTGCTGAAAAATTAACCACAGTCCGTGCCCCGTCTGCTCCAAGTACACGACAAAGTAGGCGCGATATCGAAAGAATCGGGCACACAATGGCCCTGGTAGGAACCTACGATGGATCGATTGGCACACCACACCTTCGTGCCTTGGCCCGTGCTTCTGGAATCGCTTGGGGATTTGGACTCGATATCGCATTAATCGATTGGCCCACTGATGATCTTGAATCTCTTTGCGAACGTGCACAAAAAGAGTCAGGTACCGCGGGTGTCAATCATTTGCCATCCCTACTCGAATCCGATCGCATTCAGTTACTGTCGATTGACGATGCACTTCGTGGAGTTGCCGGGCACCCGATTGCCACCACCCACCAACCGAAGGGGGGTTCGGTCGATTTGACCACATACGAGGGAGGAATTTGCATGTTCATCGGTCTGGGCCGGCATGGATTGCCAGAGAATTTACTCAACAATTGTTCTGACCAATTTGAATTAACAGGGATTGGGGCAAGCTTGGAAACTGCTGTCGCAATGGGTGCGATTGCGCAAAGATTAGCCGACCTGTGATTAGCGACGATTTGTCCATGGCATGAATATCGATTTCGTGATATGCATTGCAACATCTGGATTTTCATCTAAACGACGCATGCTGTATTCATACCATCGTTCCCCATACGGGATGTAAATTCGAGTTCTATGCCCCGCTTTCGCCAATCGACGTCGAATATTACCCCTTACACCGAGTAGCATTTGGAATTCATAGCCCGGTCCTTTGCCCAAGCGTTTACCCGCACTACCTTCGCGAGGATCTGAATCCCCTGGACCCATGCCCCTGGCCTCGATTGCCGCCAAAGAATGCTCGATAATTGGCCAATCATGTGATGCGATGCCCGCATAAGCACCATGATCTAAAATTAGGTCAATATGCTCATTGAATGCATCCACGATGGGCCTATACTCTGTATGGGAAATGGATGAATCTTCAAGGTAGACGCCTTTACAAATACGGAAATCGGCACCACTTCCCAACTGATTGCAAATCAATTCGATATCTGATGACGTTCTGAAAAGACGAGATTGCAAAACAGTGCCGACATTGTGCAGGCCCTTTGCATGCATCGCGATGACAATGTCGATTGTCGGTTGAGTTACTCGATTGTCTTCCATATCCAGACGGACAAAGATATCATGTTCGTCAGCATTACGGAGGAGCCTTTCGATATTTTCGTATGCTTTTTGTTCATCGATTAGCAACCCGAAAGCAGTGGGTTTGATACTCAGATTTGCATCGAGTTTGTTTTCAATAATTGCATCTAGAACTCGATCATATTCATCGATGAAGAATTGTGCTTCAGCCAAGTTGGATATTTCCTCACCAAGAACGTCGACCGTGAAGCAAGCACCTTCGGTACTGAGTTTTTTCATGACCGCAACCGCACTTTCGATGTCCTTTCCAGCGACATATCTTCGGGCGACACCCGCGACAAAAAAACGCGGCATGAGTTTGGTAATACCAACCATGAACCGTCCTAGGACCCCCATTGCATGCCTCCCGTTTTGATTGACTGGAAGGGGCGCCCTTTGACGATTACTTACCGACTTTCAGTCCACACATGGCCCAAAAGGAGTCCATTGCCCCCGATTATCCAATACCCAAAGGCCGTCCTCACCACGATCGAATATACTGTGTCCAATTTCTGATCGTGCTGAAGAACTCAATGAGGGGGCCCCGGCAGGTGACCAAACGATATCTTCTCGCCATCCCGTAATTGACCAAATCCCATCTTGGTAAACAGCATCTTGGATTGGACCTTGAACATTTTCGATGAGGATGAAATCATCAGCAGGATTCCAGTACACCATCCGATTGTGACTCAATCCGAATAACCACACCCCTGTTCCAGAGCTCCACACACGATTGATTTTTGATTTCAATTGCAATATACCACTGCGTAGAACAGACCCATCTGTTGCATTGATTTCTGCCCAACCACCACCCAAGGAGAATGCCCAAATCGAATCGTCACTTGTGACCAGTTCTACAATCACTTCGCCATCCGGTAAATCCACAAGAGAATCCCATTCAATCGGATTGCGCCTCCAGACCTCTTCAGAGGTTGCGGTAACCCGGTAAATACCTCTGTGATGTGTACAGAAAATCAGATCATCTTTGTATGTACACAATGCGAGAGGTTCAGCATCTAAAATATGTGACCACTTGGCACCAGAAACGTGGTAGTGATCGATTTTACCGCTTTCAATCGCTGCACGCAAGTCAGGAAGTTCAACACCATCTTCAATGGGTTGATTCAGATCTAAAGCCGCCAATCTCGCAAGAGAAATTTCACGTTCGACCCAAGTTGAGATCAGAAGGTTGTCACCCAATAGAACTGCATTGGTGATGTCCCCTGGGAACGGAGTCCGGATGGGATCCAGCGCATTGAGTCGCTCAGGGTGTAGCAAACACATCCCACCTTCAGTATCAACGAATACTGTTCGTTCACCATTCGCCAATAAAAATCGAGGAGGAGTCGGCGTGTCGGGTAGTGACATCAACCGGTGGTAGGGGCCACGATTCATGAAGCAATGGGCTGCGAATGCTGAAGCGTGGAGGCGTATTCGCTCCGTCAATGGTGACACTCCTTATCGTATCGAATCTCGATATCGCTTCAACCATTCAAGGTGATGCACTTCTGGCCAGAGGAGGTTGGTCCGAGATGGATTCGGTCGAGGGGGGACGAGTTTGGAAACATCAGGTCAAAGATGTCTGGCTCTGGTGGTTTGAAAATCGATTTTTGATGGAAGATGGACTGGATACACGATTTTCTACAGGTGCAGGTGTTTCTGTCGATGAAGTGATTTTCCTTTCACGTCATTATGCTGCTAGTGGAAGGCCCAGCCTAACATTACACGTCCTAGGTGTACCAGGTGAAACCCCACATGGTGAACGGGCTGAACACGGCGGCATCAAAGGTGAAGTGATGTTACCATGTACTCGCTTCGCCTCTTGGTATCGATTGATGTGCGATGCTGCACATCATCATCAACTCGTACCTGAATTTGAGTTGACAATAGAAACAACCCACCATGGCCCTCGTCTTGATGTCCCGACAATGTTCATCGAAATTGGTTCCTCTGAAACGCATTGGGGTCGAGTCGACGCCGCTGAAGCTTGGGCCGATGTAATGGTGATTGGTCTAGGACTCGAAGGTGGAATAGGCATTGGCGAATGGAATTCTTTGTCTGAAGAAGAGAAAACCGAGCAAAAAGTGATGATTGGTGTTGGTGGAGGGCATTATGCCCCAAGACATACCGATGTACTCAGGAAAACAAATTGTTGGGCGGGCCATCAACTCGCAAATTATGCCCTTGGAATGGAGAAGCCCCAAGATGACGCATGGGACCCGGATGAGGGGATTTTACCAGACGGGGCATGGAATCATGCAATTTGTGTCTCAGTAGAGAGTACACGAAGGGCATTCCCAGGAGGAAATGTCATGGTACACTTGGATCGAAAATCGTTCAAAGGTTGGCAACGTCGAGTCATTAAGCGACTACTCAACGAATTGGGAGTCCCGGTGGGCAGAACTAGAGATTTCGAGTAATTACTCTATTTTTTCAGAATGGCCACAACGACCACAGGTCATGCGATCTGAGTGGACACCCATGAAAACACCAGGTCCACATTTCGGGCAGACTACACCCTTACGGGTTAGTTTACCATCTTCTACGCTATACTTGGACCACTTTGCAGATGTGTTTGGACTGTCTCCCATCACTCTTCACCTCCAGCAATTTCTGCTGCCTCTGCATCTTCAGTTGGTGTTTCAATAGGTGCTTCAGTAGCCGTTTCTTCTTCAGAACCACCGTGTCTTGCGAGAATATACTTTGGTTCTTTCTCAAGGTCCGCACGGTCACCATAAACGAGGGCGTTCCCTGTGGTCAATGGTTGACCAAAACGAGTGTTGACTGATTTGATAACGACACAATCTTTTGTGGCACTAGGCTCCATCTTCATTACTGCAGCAATGATTTGTGCACGGGTTGGAGTCGCGGCTCCAGTGTGTCTCCATTGCCAAGTCAACTCGATGCGATTTAGAATTGAATTTTCTTTTCGTTCAATGATTTCCATACAAATTCCTCCATGATTACTGGTGTCGAACCTTTAGGGCATAACTGCCTGATGCATCAATCCCAAGGGCGCGTGCGACCTCGCTCCGTGGTGGGTTGATTAGAACTGTGAATCCCTGCCAATCTGCACTGAGTTGGGCATCAGGGCAGCGTGCACACTTTGGATCCGCGACCCTGACCTTCTCCATATCGTCCTTGTTTTTGACGCCAGTTGCAGAATTCAATTCATTTTCCCAAGCCTTGCGCTCCTTTTCATCGGGATCACGGCCATTGGCTGTAGCAAAAGCCAAGATTGCAAGTTGTTTCTTGTTCTTTGCCTTGAGTGAATTGTTGGATTTGAGCCACCAACCGGGGTTGCCTTGTTGGACCTCAATGATCATGTGGCATTCGGTGCAGGCTAGATGTTTCTTGACCATCATCATGCCTCCTCATTAAGCCAATCGTGTGCACCAAGAGCGGTTTGCTTACATGTCAAACCAATCTTGCTTGAACGTGGGTCGTGTGGATTTAGTGAAAGCGATACAATCCGGGCTCTGACTGCTGTTCCTTCAGCTAGATATTTGCCCGACTGGCGTCCTTCAATTCGACGTAGACCGACGTTGATATCGATTTGTTCATCGAGAATCTGACTCTTGTGTAGTAGGGCTTCCATCGGGCCGATTCGTACGAATGCTCCAAACTCGTGGACTTCGCTAACAGCACCATCGACAATTTCGTTGCCATCCATGGTGAAAAGAAGTGCCTTGAAGCGAACTTTTTGGTAAATTGCGCCATCACCATGGATGATCCGTCCACGGCCTTGTAGTTCGTGATCCAACGTGAGCAAGATGTAGTTTCCATCATCGTCAAATTTACCCTCAAAAGCAGTTGCTGCTAGACGGTCGACGTGTTCCGAAAGGGATTTCCCCTTTTCGATATACTCCGCTGGAATTCGAATTGTATCTTCGATAGTTTCGAGACTATACATTTTTTTTTCCTCCACCCGGATTTACCCTCAGCAGAGAGGAAGCCTAGGACGGGAGACCCGTGAGCCTCCCGTCCCTCATCGGCTTCCGCCTCCAGAGGAGAGGTCGTCCAAGACGATTCGGCGACCGAAGACCCCTCTATGAACGCTTCGCAAATTGATGATTTCGGAAAACTGCATTCTGGGACACTATGTGTCCCATGAATAGCCTTGACGCACGAACGTTCAAGAGGTGTTCTGTGGGCATAACCATTGATGGCGAGCGGAGCCCATGCGGTGACGAGAACACCAATTCTCATGATTGGGTTGATTCTACTCTTGATCGGGCAAAGTTTGTCGCCACTCGCATTTGTGGAAGATGAGGCTGAAAAGTCCACGCAAGGGCGAAATGGCGATGTTTGGATTGATGGAGGAATCAGTTGGCCACAATTTGGCCGGACCCCTGGTCACGAGTCTGCAGTCCCTCTCCATGACCCGACAGAACCTGAATCGGGTGAATTGTTGAGCATTACCAATCCAGTTGTAAATTGGAACCATTACGATACGGAAGATACAGGCGTCGAAACATTGGGCGTTTCAGTGGGCAACTTTAGTGGGAATATTGACACGGGTGGACTCATCCTTGATTCTTGTGCCAGAGATAGTTTATCTCCGATCTTCATCCACCAGGATAATTCACATGCTTGGATGAGAATTGTCGATGGAGATACCAGTGATACGATGTGGGAGGTCGACATTGGCGCCATCGATCGAGAAGTCAAATCCACACCACTGATTGTCGATCTCGAGGATGATGGCGCGCTTGAAATCATTGTCGTTTATGACACGAATGGGCAGGCGACTGTTGAATTGTGGTCGCCTGATATCGAATGCGACGTCACAGGTTGGAAGCCGGGTGGAAACCATGAAACTGAACGCTTGTGGAGATGGAGTCATTCGACATTTGAAATGGCGGCAGACCGTACCTGCCAAACATGCCACGACCCAGTCGCACAACCACTTCTTGCAGATTTGTTCTTGGATGGAAGCCCTGAACTTGTTCTTGCAATGATGGATGATGTAAACGACGAACCAAATGTCGTCGCCTTGCCTTTGCCAACATCTGGTACACCCAACTCCCTTTGGGAGGTGACACTGGGTGAGGGAACCCACCCCTCTGATCCCGCTTGGGTGCAAATTGATGCTGTATCATCATCTATTGTCTTGACAACCATTAATGAAAACAATGGCAACATGTGGGTCTGGAAATTAAATGCGGCAAATGGTCAAATCGAGTATGAAGAAACGCTGAGTAACCTCGATGGTGATACGTCTTCACCTCACGTCCGTTTACCGGGCCCCATCATCACCCAATTAGACTCGGACCCCGCCCCTGAGATGGTTGTGACAATTCCCTCTGACGCTGATGGTCCTGGCACAGCCGATGGTGCAACATTCGTGGGCCTTGATGTCACGGATGCAGCCACGATTTTCTCTTTAACCGCATCAAATGGATATGCTGATGCACCTCCTGCCTTGATGGACACAGATGGCAATGGGATTACCGATCGAATCTGTTGGAACACATGGTATCGGGATGGGATTTCTTGGCATGGCATGGTTGGTTGCCATGATTACAACGAGCAGAATCAGAATACATGGCTCGACTGGAATCAAATTGTAGAAGGTACATCTGGAAATCCAAATGATGAGATTGCTGTCTCGGCACCAACACCGATGGATATCGATGGAACTGGTTTCGAAGAGATCTTGGTCACATTTGGGCGCACCATCTACGCACATGATGGAGAAAGTGGTTCACGTTCATCAATCAATGCAGACTGGGTTTCAGGACTTGAATTACCCCACCGTACATGGGCAGATCATGCGCTTGCTGATTTCGATAATGACGGTGCACTGGATTTGCTTGTCGGAGACATGTTGATTTCTCAAGCTGGAGCTGATATCAGGCCATATGAAGATGGATTGGGCATAAGATTCAACCCCAGCACACCAGACCCTGGCCAAATGGTTTCAGTCACGGCCTTCTTTGAAAATGCGGGGACGGACTCAACCACGACTGACACCTTCGCAAGAATGTATGTCGATGGTGAATTGAAGCATACTCACAGAGAGGGGGTATTGGACCCTAGGCCACCAACTGGAAATGGTGCTTCTGCTTCGTTTTCATTCGATTGGTCCGGTGGATTGGGCGAACACACCTTTGAATTGCGCCTTGATGAACATGGCAATGTCACCCAAACGCGTACCGATAATGATGTCGCGACGACCGTCCTGAATATCATTGCACCATACAATGTCAGCATAGGCCTCCCACCCGATCCTGTAAGGGTTCTGCCTGGTGGACTAACGAATGTTCAACCACTCATCACCTCAACCGGTAGAATCGCTGGCACTTGGTCAATGACCATCGATGAATTGGGTCTGCCGACAAACTGGTCAATTATTGACCTCGATCCGAGTTCATCTTCAGGAGTGGAAATCGATGTGGGCTCGACATGGAGCCCCACGTTGCAAATTTCGGCACCAGCAGAAGCACTTGGAACGGATTCTGGTTTCGTTGAAATTACGATGACTCTCGATTCGAATCAAAGTATTTCTCAAACTGCTATTTTACCAATTGAGGCGGAGCGTACGAGAGGGCTTTCACTCAGGGGTGCAGATGGGACTGCAAATTCGAATGGAATGGGCATCCCTGGCGAACCTGCAGCAGCTTGGATCCTCGTTGAAAATCTCGGCAATGCCCCCGAAACAATCTCTTTGCAATGGCAACAAACAACCTGGGACCCAATCATTACCTTGCATGATTCATCGGGTCAAGAGGTCAACCCATTGGAATTGGCACCGAATGAAATTCGAGAACTGACTGCACGTCACGACGTTCCACTCTCAGCATCGTTGGGAGACAATGTGTCCACACAACTGTCCATGTGTATTGGTTCTGGAGATGATGAAGAATGTAGAGCAATCGATTTGACCTTTACAGCAAATCAAGTTCAAGTTTTACCCCCACATATTCGTTCAGTACCAGCAGATAACCGAACATGGGGGCTCGAGATTCAGTTGCCATCAGGTGTCGATGAAATGGAATGGGATATGGCAACAGCAGGGATGATTATGCCTGACTGGGTTTGGAGTGCGAGTGGTGCATTGTCGATCGATGGGACCACGCTTCGAGCCACTGGTAATTCAGGTGCACGTGTAACTGGTTCTCTGATTCTTGACATGCCATATGCCGCACCCCCTATGTTGCACACATGGATGGTACATGAAGCCAATAACAGTGGTTGTATTCTATCACTCTCTCTGCAAGTACTGCAAATCCACAGGGCAGTTCTAGAGGTGACGTCTCCAGTCATTCAGCCGCATCGAATGGATGTAGGCACACAGGACACGTTGATGCTCCGACTTTTGAATCCAGGAAATGGCCCTGATGCCTATGACATTTCTTGGAGCGTGATTGCAAATGCCAATTTCACGGAAGACCCTGGTCTACAAATTCAAATTCCATCACCCCAGTACGCCCTTGGAGCAGGGGAACTACGAAGTGTTCCAGTCTCAATTACACTACCACAAGAAATGGCAGCCGCTGTCGTCCTAATCCTTAGATTCGAGATGCAATCAAACGGCGACCTGGGTGTAAATTCGACCACAGACATCCTCATCGAAGCAAGGCAAGATCATCGTTGGCACATGGAATTAGCTTACAATGGTGCGGAAATCAATAATGGCGATACTTTGAGTGCAGACCCAGATGAGCAACTCAACTTCGTCCTCAGTGTAACCAATATTGGCAACCTTGCAGACCAAATCGACATCAATCCTGTAATTTCCATCCAAACATCTGGAGATGATGATGGCACTGGGTGGACCGCATGGGGAGCTCCAAGTGACAGCATTTTGGTCAACCAAACCCAAAACATCTCCATTGGAGTGAATGTCTCATCAGTCGCATGGAAGGATACAATTGCGACCATCAGTTTCAATGGACTCAGTGATGATACACCGATCGCCCCATTTGTCATACACATCCAAATTAACCACGTACCAGGATGGTGGGTATTGGCAGGTGGTGCCGACTTAGACATCGATCGTAATGGTGCCAATATTTCACTCATCGTTGAGCAACGAGGGAATTCTCCCGCTCAACCGTTCATCAATGGCTGGGTCGATGCTGGAGGTTGGAGCATTAATGTCAGCGAAAATATACCCACTCTCGCACCAGGTGAGAGTACCAACTTTACCTGCGAGATTATTCCACCTGATGGAGCAATTTCAGGCCATACTGTCGAACTAACGCTGCGTGCAAGGAACGGTGATGGAGCGGGAATGGGGCAAACAACACTTCCGTTGCGTGTCGCAGCTTGGCACGATTATACGCTTGATTATGAGGAGGATTGGGCCATTTCATCAGTGGGTGGATTGCCATTGGCCATGCTTTCAAATTTAGGAAATGCACCCACTACGATTGATATTGAAATCCTGGGGTTGCCTGAAGGTTGGTCCACCACAGGACCAAACCAAGTGAGTCTAGGTGTGGGGGAAAGTTCGGGGATCCCGATCTCTGCAATCCCTCCAAATTCCGACCAAGCTGGATTTGGTTCGAGTGTGACACTACGAACTACTGATGAAAGTGGTACTCAACGTGAAGCAACGTTGGCCCTTACACAAAGTAATCGCTCTTGGGCCACCAGCCCAGTATTGTTTGGGACCTCTGGGGACAAATTAGAATTGAACTTCAACCCTGGATTCGAGGTTTTTTCTGTCAAAGAAGGAAGTGATACACTTCCAGAAGCAGACGATGGTAGTTGGCTCTGGACTGTACCAGTAATGGATTCTGATGGTCAACTCGATGTGGATGGAATTATTCTTGACTTCTGGGCACGAGTACGGGCCCCACCTACACGTGCTGGGAGTTGTACAATCAACACACTGGGATCGGAACCTCAAGCGACATGTACAATCAACAATGGAACTTCAGAAATTGGTTGGACTGCAATCCTACGCGATGAAACTGGTGTGGTTATTGATTACAAATCGGGTCGTCTACTTTCCAATACTCAACTTACTGCGGATTCAAAGATTAACCTTTCAGCGCTGACATGGGATCCAACCCCTGGTGAACATACCTTGAAAGCAACATTGCTCAATGAGAATGGGGCCATGATTGCAGAAGTTTCCAGAGAAGTCATCGTACGAGATGTCAACTGGAATTTGGGCATTACCGCTGTGGAAATTCGTGAAAATTCCGGAATCCAGGAAATTGTGATTTCGATTAGTCGGGAAAACAAATCCAAGTTTGCAGATGCAAACTGTTTCATCGAACTTGCCGCCACGGGGTGGGATGAGGGAGCACTACATCGAATTGATGTTGGAGGAGATTTGGCCCCACAAATTACCATTGAGCGCCCAGACCTACCTGTTGGCACTACAATCAATACTGAATTGCAGTGTGAATCCCCTTGGGACCAAGACAGTGACCCTTCAGATAACAGCAACCTGATTGTATTGCCTGCTGGAATCGCAGAACCAAGCGAGGGGCTGGATTTCACCATGCTCCTAGGCAGCCTAGTGATTGTCTTCGGCACAATGGGCTTACTAGGTATGATTCGGCCAGATTCAGGACCAAGGCAGGTTGAGAAGAGAATGAGAGTGCGGAAGAAATCGGCACCAACCAAGAAAGTCACATCTAAACCGATTGATGAAGATGAGGATATTCATCTCGAAGCAATGGATGAAGAACCAGAACCATTGGTTGAAATTGAAACGGAAACTGAGGAAATAGAAGAGTTGCCTGAAGAGAAAACCCCACCTGTTGATGAATTTGAAGCTCGACTTCAGCGACTTCGAGAGCGAAGAGACAAACTAGGAGGGAAGTGATTGCAACCCCTTGATACGAAGGGTATAGCACCCTTCCACACTTTCGACCCCATGAAAGGAGATTCTGCTTCTGAACTCGCTGATATATTGGATTCAATTCGAGAAGGAGGGGATGACCTACTCACTAATTTACCTGAATCGAATCCTGAAATCGCCTCGAATCTTGAATCGCAGGGCGTCATTGTTTCATCAGGAAGAAAATCAATCGAATGGGACGATGCTACAATTCTATTCATCGCCCTTAGAGAAACCACTGATGACGGTGGACCTGCTGAACCACTAGACAGAGGGATCTCAATGGAGAGACTGGGAAGATTCCCCTCTGATGATGGGAACGCAATTGCCTATTTGCGGGAGTATTTAATTCCGGAATCAGATGGGGACACGGGTTGTACACTCTTGACTCAACTCGATTCAGGTTTCCGCAAAGAAACGAGGGGGCATGACAATTTGAGTGTGGGTTTTGGTGGGCTAAAACTACATGGTTGGCTAACAATAAATGATGTGTCCAATTTGAGGACATATCTGCAGAAATCATCTTGGAAAGTTGCAAGCGATGAACGGCTGGATGGTGGGGTCAGAGAAATCGTTCGGCACCTCGTCATCATCCTCAAAACCGCTGAAAAAAGGGGTGTTGGAATTTTGATGCGCGCACATGGCGATTAGAATTCTTCACCAGTCAACCGTTCATACATGCTGCCGTATAATTCAGCGGTTTGGTTGATAATCGTTTGTGGAAGCGCTGGAATTGGGGGTTCTTCAGCGCCCGCCTCCCTCGCCTCATACAAGTCAGTGTGATGTCCAGTTCCAAGATAGTGTTCACGAACAAATTCTTTCGATAATGAAACGATAGTGCCTTTTTCGTAATCTTCAGCACCCCACCAACGATCTTCATCCAACGTCCCAAATGAGTCCACTAGCACAGGTACACGTCCGGGACCGAGAGCAAATTCCTTTTTCCCATCCACATGAATCAAACCTCGTTTTGCTGCCTCGCGTTCAATGATGTTGTCTACCTGAACGACGATTGCTAGGATCGAATCAAATTCTTCATCCGTTAGATTGGAAATCTCCAACGCCTCTTTACGATCAAGAAGTCGATCAAATT
This sequence comes from Marine Group II euryarchaeote MED-G33, assembly GCA_949538655.1. Taxonomy (GTDB): domain Archaea; phylum Thermoplasmatota; class Poseidoniia; order Poseidoniales; family Thalassarchaeaceae; genus MGIIb-P. The sequence goes on from CATISE010000218.1 coordinate 23,282, forward strand.
TCTCAAATTTAGTGGACACTTCCAAGTAAGGCTCGGGTAGTTTGACACCTTCTTCTAGAACGGTCCCTGGCTCAAAACCAAATTCCTCGGCACCCACGTCACCTCGCTTGTAGCGTCGCCAGCCTCCACCAGCCAAGTAATGACGACAGATGACCTCAAGCGGTACGAACACATTCTCCATATCTCGAGGGATTGCACCTGGTTCTCGAATTACTTCAAATCGACGAGCAAGAACACGATCGGGGGCATTCATCTCGATAATATGCGTGTCACAAATTCCAGCATCTTCAACCAGTTTGAACCAATGGCAAGAAGTACGATTGAGACTTTCACCCTTCCTCGGAATCAGGGATGGAATGATTTGATCAAAGACTGATATCTGATTAGTATATCGAAATTCAATCACATCAGGATCGTCTGTACTCCAAACTTGCTTGACCTTTCCCGAGTATAGGAGTTCTGCCATAGACCGACTGTCTACCAAATCCGTCTTTGAACATTGGGTGAATCAAGAATCCTTAGATTAAGCCCAAAGCATCCTCGATTCTGTTTAACTCAGGACCTGTTGTTTGTGAACCGGCCCAAGCTCCTTTGTCTGTAGAAACACAACCTGAACCGACATACGGAGAACCGAAATTGACCGTTCCAACCATTGCAGGAACATCCAAGATTGATTCAATGGTCTCCACTTCGATCTCAGAAACATCCGGGTGTAAGAGAACACCCTTGTTGTTACAAACAGCAACACTTCCAGGTGTATCATTTCCAGCGATACTGATCGCGGCACACTTCACTTTCAAAGTCTCACTGAGAACATCCAATCCATCTTGGGGTAAAATGGGACTTGCTACCGCCCCATTTTCGTTGATGATCAATAGATTCCCTGCTGCGTTGACACCACTTTCCATCACAACAACATCCCCAAATGAGGTCAGGTGATCGATCTCTTCCTCAGTAGCGATATCTGCTACTGCAATTCCATTTGTATTTCCAGCGATTAGTGAACCGACGAGAGTACTACCACCCACTGACATTTGAGCGACTTCTAGACCCAGGGTATCTTCGAGTGAGGCAACCTCTTTCTTTGAAATTTGAAGTGGTGCGAAAAGAACGCGCCCAATCATTGCGAGGTGGACACCCACTTGACTGGTACCAAGTAAATCCGATGCTTTCAGCCCCATGCGCGTGCCTCCGTTGAGACAGCGCCAGTGCCCGTGTCTCTTAGCCGTGCCGATGAGATATTGCGAACAGCCTATCGGCCAGAGGCAAAAAAATGCGGGGGTTGTAAAAAAGTTGGATCTCGGCCGCCCCGAAAGGCGGCCGAAATCCGGAAAGAGGAGTAAAGGAGACACAACGACACGCGTTCCCGTGGACTCTCGTACCACAGTACAAACAATGACGCAGGAGGTCTTGACTTCCGGGTTCGGAATGGGACCGGGTAGACACCTCCGCTATGGTCGTGTACAACTCCTCTCGAATTTGAATCGACGTTTTTATTGAACAGAGGCCCACACAGGTGTGGGTGCGGAAAAAAATAGAAGATGCTCGAGCGATTAGTGCTGCTGGGCTACACACCTCGGCGAACCTTGGTGCTTACACCCGCAGTCTATCAAACCGATCTTTTATCGGAGCTCTGAGATACCTCGTCTTCAGGTTGACTTCGAGCTTAGATGCTTTCAGCTCTTATCCATTGGTGCGTGGCTACCCAGCATTGCCTTAGCAGACAACTGGTAGACTAGTGGCACCGAGACTCCGTTCCTCTCGTACTAAGAGCCCCTTCCCGTCAGGTATCTTACGCGCTTCAGCCACAAAGCAACAAACCTGTCTCACGACGGTCTAAACCCATCTCACGATCCCTTTTAATGGGCGAACAACCCCACCCTTGGGTCCTGCTGCAGACCCAGGATAGGAAGAGACGACATCGAAGTA
>CATISE010000219.1 GCA_949538655.1 Marine Group II euryarchaeote MED-G33
ACTTGATCATCCCAATCACAGGCTGCCAAGACCTCATCCAAACCCCATGTGTCCGAGGGGCGAGAGCGGAGTGCCTTCAGCATCCGTTTCTCATTGTTGGACAGTTCCATACACAGGCCTCCATAGGAGGCCTCCCCGGCTCTTGCTCTTGACCGTTCCGTGAGTAAGCCGAATCATTCCTCTTCTTCCCAGAGTTCTAGTCCACAACCAGCACAGGTGTATGTTGGTGGTTTTCTTCCGTCAATCCATTCCAAATGTCCACAAGATCCACACAAGATACTGGTTCGAATCGGATCGTCCAGGGTCGTGTCGACTCTGAACATCACAGAACCTCCTGCTCCGGGAGGGAGTGGGTCTGCGTCAGGTGTCCACTTGGAGATCTCTTTATCGGACATTCCCTTGGGTTCTTCTCGCATCGAAATCGCCCAGATTAGCATGAGACTACCTGCGATTCCCAAGGGTGCAGCAATCGCCAACCCACTGGCACCAGGTAGACCGACAGAAATTCCTGCGGCGAGTAAAATCAGTGTCCATGATGCGATGAACAAATTCGTGCGCAGGTACTGCACTGCCCCTCACCTCAATATTTGATTGCAGTTCCATAGGCGAGAATCTCAACACCTGATGTCTTGTCTTTCCCGCCTCTGGTTGTAGTCAACATGGTTGTTTCAATTCTCATGTTGATGACTTCATCATATCCTTCTTCTGCCACTTTCTCACGTAGGCGTTGTTGGGCTTCTCTTCGAGCCCAATCAACCACCTTTGTGAAGACGTTGATTTGACCTCCAAAAAGACTCATGATCCCACCGATCCACATTTGGACCCAACTGGGTGACATTACGACACTTGCCATCAGCATCTTTGTTTGCTTGATTTCACGGTCTCCAAACGGTTTGCTCAGAGTTGAAAGCGCATCCCCTTTGATTGCGGCTTGTGTTTCACGCTCGAGCAAGACCTTCTGTTTACTGGGCTGGTAAATGAACGTCGCAACAAGACTCAACAGCCATGGGACTACGGTACATCCGCACGCCACGGCGAAAATCATCAGCCCAATGATTGGTTCTCCATCTGCAGCCATGAGATGACCTCACTGTGCGACGACTGCAGTTCCATAGGCCAACAATTCAGCGGCTCCACCAGCCACCGAAGAGGTTGCAAAGCGGACGTTCACCACGGCATTGGCACCGCGTGCAGCCGCATCATTCAGCATTCTGAACAGAGCTTCATTGCGCGATTCTTGAAGTAATTCAGTATAGGCTTTGATTTCGCCTCCAGCGATGTTCTTGAATGCCGCACCAATGTCCTTGAAGACGTTCTTGGCGCGTACTGTGGATCCAGTGACTACACCTAGCGATTGTGTAATCGTCATACCGGGTATCGTTTCTGTATTGGAAAATATCAGATTAGGGGCTGCTTGCATACCCCTGTGGTGGCCTAGACGGAACTTAACGTTGAGGCCCGTTTGGTTAGGTTAGTTGGTGTGTTGTTGATGGAACCCACTCTCTTCGACCAACTGTGTGTCCTGACTCTTCATAGAACACATGATGACGATCAGCAGAAGCAAGGTATTGCATACCATGGTTCCACCCAAACTCAATCCCATGTTTACTGACATCCACATAGATGCCTCGTCAGACACGTTGGAAATGATATCGTTCATCGTCGTCTGTATTTTTAATGACATCCAAACTTGGCTAACAGTCCCGATTCCCAGCCAAACATAAGTCATCTTGAAACCATTTGGGTTTTGCTGGAACAGCATGACGATGGCAACCATGCCAATCACACAGGTGAGAATGCCTGACCAGATTTGGAGCGATTTCATACTCTCCATTTCA
>CATISE010000220.1 GCA_949538655.1 Marine Group II euryarchaeote MED-G33
AGCGATGGCGATTCCACCCTGTCCCGCACGACCGGTGCGTCCAATACGATGGACGTAGACTTCTGATTCGTTAGGAAGATCGAGGTTGATGACGTGGCTGATATCCGATACATCAATTCCGCGACTTGCAACGTCGGTGGCGACCAATACTTGCAAGGATCCCTCTCGGAACCTGCCAAGGGCTTTTTCCCGTGCCCCTTGGCTCTTGTTACCATGGATTGCAAGTGCTTCGATCTCGTCTTGGGCAAGTTGTTTAACAATACGATTGCAACCATGCTTGGTCCGACTGAACACGAGGACTTTCTCCGGATTTTCGTCTCGAATCAAATGTGTCAATAAATCTCGTTTATCCTTCTTCATGACGAACATTAGAGATTGTTCAATCGCCTCAACGGTTGAGGACTCTGGTGAAACTTCTACTCTCACTGGTTCGTAGAGCATGTCTCTTGATAATTCCACAATTGAGGATGGCATTGTTGCTGAAAACAGAAGACTCTGGCGATCTTCTGGAATTTGAGCAAGAATTTTGCGGATGTCTCGGATGAAACCCATGTCAAGCATTCGATCCGCTTCATCGAGGACGAGGAACTGAACGTAGGACAGGTCGACGTGCCCCTGTCCCATCAAATCGAGGAGGCGACCAGGGGTTGCAATCAAGATGTCGACCCCTTGGCGGAGTAACTTGACCTGTGGGCGTTGCGAAACACCGCCAAACATTACCATTGAGCGAATGTCTAGATGGCGTGCATATTCTTCGATATTATCGCGAATCTGTGACGCAAGTTCGCGGGTCGGACAAAGCATCAAGACTCTGATCTGGGGCTTTCCTGACCATGGGTCTTCAGCCATCGCATCTAAAATCGGTAATGAAAAAGCCGCGGTCTTACCCGTTCCAGTTTGGGCACACCCAAGCATATCATTGCCTTCGATCAGAAGAGGGATTGCTTGTTCCTGAATTGGTGTTGGGGTAACATAGCCAATCTCATCCAGTGCTTCCAGCAATGGCTGACAAAGATTGAGTGATTCGAAATCCAAAATACCACTCACATGTGAGCGATAATCGCTGAGCCAAATTCCGAGCATTTGAGAAGGGTGGCACCATCCATCAATCGCTCAAAGTCGTACGTTACTGTCTGTGCACTAATCGCACCTTCCATTCCTTTGACGATGAGATCTGCAGCCTCGGCCCAGCCCATGTGGCGAAGCATCATCTCTGCACTGAGAATCAAACTGCCAGGGTTGACCTTGTCCTGCCCAGTATACTTCGGTGCTGTGCCGTGAGTTGCTTCAAAAATCGCGATGCCTGTATCGTAATTGATGTTGGCACCTGGTGCGATTCCAATGCCTCCAACTTGAGCGGCGAGTGCATCGGAAATGTAGTCTCCATTGAGATTCATAGTCGTCAATACACCATACTCACGCGGGCGTGTGAGGACTTGCTGAAGCATGGCATCAGCGATGACGTCCTTGATCGTGATTGTTTTTCCAGTATTTGGATTGGTCATGGTACACCATGGGCCTCCGTCTAGAAGTTCTGCACCGAATTCATCCTGTGCCAACTGGTAACCCCAGTCACGGAATCCCCCTTCTGTAAATTTCATGATATTGCCCTTGTGAACTAGAGTCACGCTGTCCTTGTCATTGTCAATTGCATATTGAATTGCGGCGCGAACGATGCGTGCAGTTCCTTCACTGGAAATTGGTTTGATACCGATTCCACTGGTGTTTGGGAAGCGAATCTTATCGACACCCATCTCATTTTGCAAGAAATCGATGACCTTGGCTACCTCTGGTGAGCCGGATTCCCATTCAATCCCAGCGTAGACATCCTCGCTGTTCTCACGGAAGATGATCATGTCCACCGCACCAGGGTCTCTGACTGGACTGGGGGTGCCTGCATACCAGCGAACTGGGCGCACACATGCAAACAAATCGAGTTTCTGTCGAAGTGCAACGTTGAGGCTTCGGATTCCACCTCCAACGGGTGTTGTCAATGGTCCTTTAATCGAGACCAAGCCATTGCGCATGGCGTCGAGTGTGGCTTCTGGAAGCCATTCTCCAGTGGCGTTGAATGCCTTTTCTCCAGCCAATACTTCGCTCCAGTGTATCTGCTTCTCGCCGCCATAGGCTTTGGCCACACTGGCATTGACAACTTCAATCATCACCGGTGAAATGTCAATTCCGATCCCATCACCCTCAATGTAATGCACAACGGGGTCATTGGGGACGTTCAATACGCCATTTTCCATGGAAATAGGATGTCCAGACATGTCTCTCATTCAGCGCGAAAGGCCAACCCTTGATGATGCTAACCCTCATCCACTCCTTGCGTGTGCGCGTGTATATGCGAGGAACCGTTCGTTGGAAAGGTGGCGAAGATCTAGAAGCTGAAAATCAGCATGGAATCAAGTACCCAATGCATACTGATGAATCAGCGAATCCTGTACAAATGGTCTTGCTCGCGCACGGTGGTTGTACACTGATTGATGTGATCACTGGTCTCAAACATCGGATGGAAAATGTCAGCGACATGTGGATTGAATTGGATGCTGATCGCAATGAAGAATCGCCCAAGGTATTCACCAACATTCGTATGCGTTACGTGATTGTCGGAGATGTGCCACGGGCATTGGTGGAACGAATCATCGAAAAAAGCCACATCAAAAATTGCACTGTGGGCGTGATGATGACGAGGAGTGGTGCGACGGTTGATTGGGAACTTGACCTTAGAACAGCCAACCAGTGAGATTGGATTTTTACTCGAATAGATTGAGTGTGTGGGCGACCGGTGCGAGAGCCAAGGGTACAGCGGTAAGAGCAGGTGCTACCCCCCCAACCATCCATGCACCTTCTGCGAATGGACGGTCTAAACCAAAGTGAACCATCCAATCGTAAGCGACGATGTAGCCACAAGGGTGCAAACCCGCGCGAAGGGCGGTCGCACCTAATCGACGAGCAAGTCCGCTTGAAATGTCAGGGTGAACCGATTTGAGAGCGCGGACTGCATCAATCCATGCGACGAGAGATTCGGCATTCTCACCTTTGGGGGCTGTTCCAGCAACAAGAGCATCTTCGTATTTTGATTCAATTTCTGCACGTGCTGTGTCTGATAGGCCTAGTGCTGTTTGCAAAGCATCGAGTTGTGCAAACTCGGTCGCTGTCATGATGCCATCCGCCCAAGCAAGAGCTAGAGCGTGGTAGAATGGATCGGGGCCGAGTGCCTGCATTGAATCACCCAAGCATGTCTCGAACCAAGTCCAAGTGTTCCTCGAACGAAATGCCCAAATCTTCTCGTTTTCGAGCCAACAGATTGACTTCACCAGGGTCTAGAATCCCATCAACCCATACCGTTTCAAGGACCATTCGATAAGCATCCTTTACATCGGGTTGTGTGGCTGATTCTGTTGGTTTTGTTTCTTCTTCAACCTCTGGTTCTTGGGGCTCATCTTCTTCATCATCCATGAATGCAGATAGAATGTCATTTTCACCAGTTGAGGATAGAGCGACTGCGGGGCCAGCAACGCCAAGGGTTGCAAACATATCTTCGTCATCATCCTCTTCCTCAGAATGAACTACTTCTTGGGGTGCAGATTCAACTACCTCGGCATCATCTTCGTCGTCCATGAATGCTTCGAGTCCGTCGCTTACGTTACCAGGTGCAGAACCCGTCTGTACACCCAATTCAGCAAATGGATCGACTTCTTCATCTTCGGATTCTGGGCCGGTCTCAGGGTCGGGGGTAGTCATCAAATCACTCCGTCCCTCTGAGGAGGGAGAGCGCCCCCTCAAATGCGTTGCCTGTTGGTGGCCAACCTGAAAATACGAGGAAATCATTTCATCCAATATGATATCAAAAATTGCAAATCACGGTTTTCAATATCTCTATCCGCCTTCTTGCAGGGTGTAAATTGGTCGGCACATGGGCACATATTCACGCGTGCGCGTCGATGACTTCATAGACCCTCCAAAGTGGAGGTGAACTCCCTGTGCGAGGAGACACTGGTATCACCGGCCATCTGACAAGACGCTACTTTACATTCCACACCAAAAAAAGAGATGATTAAAATGACACAATCCAAAATTAAGGGAAAATCAGTTGCCGGCGAAAGTGAGCATGGCATGATTATTGAACGCCGTTTCACACAAGTCGACAAGGACCCGTTCGATCAATTTGAATGGTCGACTTCAGATTTTGTAATCAACAACCCAGATGGTTCTATTGCATTTGAAATCAAAGATGTCTCTTTGCCTTCAGGCTTTGAAGGCGTTCCTGGAAAGGTATGTGCCCAGAAGTATATGCGGAAAGCAGGCGTTCCTGCTGCACTTCGTAAATTTCCTGAAGACGGTGTGCCAACATGGTTGCAGCGTTCCGTACCCGACGAAGAAAAATTGCAGAAAATGGATGCCGATGATCGCTATGGCGCTGAATCTGATGGTCGTCAACTCTTCCGCCGACTCGCGGGCACCTGGACTTACTGGGGTTGGAAACATGGCTACTTTGCCAGTGAAGGAGATGCACGTGCTTACTATGATGAAATGTGCTATCTCATCTCCAGTCAGCGTTCTGCACCCAATAGCCCACAATGGTTCAACACTGGACTTCACTGGGCCTATGGTATCGAAGGACCTGCTCAAGGACACTGGTACGTGGATCCTGTAACGAAAGAGGATTTGCGTTCAGTGAATGCCTACGAACATCCTCAACCACACGCATGTTTCATCCAGAGTGTCAGTGACAGTTTGGTCGGAGATACAAGTTCAATCATGGGGCTATGGAATCGTGAAGCACTTCTGTTCAAGTTTGGATCAGGTACGGGTTCAAACTTCTCTAACATTCGGGGTTCAGGTGAACCGCTTTCAGGTGGAGGCACTTCCAGTGGATTGCTCTCTTTCCTGAAAATTGGCGACCGCGCAGCAGGTGCCATCAAGAGTGGTGGGACGACACGGCGTGCAGCCAAGATGGTCACATTGGATTTGGACCACCCTGACATTGAGGAATACATCGGTTGGAAGTTGTCCGAAGAGGAAAAGGTCAGCGCGCTCGTTGCAGGAACTGCTGCACTTCAGAAGCATTGCAATGCTGTACTGGAGGCGTGCTGGGATGGCGACGATTTGTCAATCGACACCAATCAAAACATGAAGTTGAAGGGGGCCATGGTCAAGGCAATTCAAGCAAGCGTGCCTCAACCACACATTCAGCGAATGGTAGATTTGGCAAAGCAAGGTTGGAAGACTGTTGAATTTGAAGCGATGGATACAGACTGGCAAGGACAAGCTTACGGCACAGTATCTGGGCAGAACTCGAACAACTCGGTACGAGTTCCTGAATCATTTATGCAAGCTGTCGAGGAAGGGGGCCAATGGGATCTGTTCTTCCGAACGGAGCGAGATAAGGCCGCGGCTGAAGGTCGCGACCCTGTTCCTCATCGATCATTGGATGCAAACCAATTGTGGAATGACATCGCCTATACGGCATGGGCCTGTGCAGATCCTGGTATCCAATTTGATACCACCATCAACGAATGGCACACTTGCCCCGAAGGTGGACGGATTAACGGTTCAAATCCATGTAGTGAATACATGTTCCTCGATGATACTGCTTGCAACCTGGCCAGTATCAATTTGCTTCATTATTACGACAAGGACACACAGAAGTTCGACATCGAAGGATTCCGACATTCGTGCCGTCTTTGGACGACAACTTTGGAAATCAGTGTTCTAATGGCACAATTTCCTAGTAAGGAAATCTCTCGAAAATCATACGACTATCGCACACTCGGTCTTGGATTCTGCAACATTGGTTCAATGCTCATGCACATGGGAATTCCATACAACGACTCGCGTGGTTACGCAATATGTGGTGCAATATCAGCCATCATGACGGGTGAGGCTTACGCAACCAGTGCTGATTTGGCGAGCTTCCTCGGGCCGTTCCCTGAATACGATGCGAATGCTGACCATATGCTGCGTGTCATGCGAAATCATCGCCGAGCAGCCTACAATGAACCTTCTGAGAATTACGAAGGCGTTACAATCGCCCCAATGGGAATTGATTCAAAGAAGTGCCCAAAAGATTTGCTTGAGGCTGCACGTAGTGTGTGGGATCAAGCACTTGAAAGTGGAAAGGAGCACGGTTATCGCAACGCACAAACCACAGTCATTGCACCAACAGGGACCATTGGATTGGTTATGGCTGCAGATACCACAGGTGTGGAGCCGCAATTTAGTCTCGTACAATACAAGACTTTGGCTGGCGGTGGATCACTGAGAATCATCAACCACGGAGTTCCGAGCGCACTCAAGCGACTTGGATACAACGAGGCGGAAGTAGAATCGATTGTCAATCATGTCATGGGAACTGGTTCACTTGAGCAATGCGAAAGTGTTTCCATGCAGAGTTTGCTCGAAATGGGATTCTCTGAAGCAGAATTTTCGAAGATTGAGGGTGCAATTGAGAACGTATTTGATGTCCGTTCACTGTTCGCACCTCATGTTCTAGGCCATGAATTCTGCACAGGCACATTGAATGTGCCAAGCGAGGATTGTGACAACCCATTCTTTGACACTCTTGGATTCCTCGGATTCTCACCTAGTGAAATAGAAAATGCACACAACCATATCTTCGGTCACCTATCGATTGAAGATGCGCCACACCTCAAGGAAGAGCACTTACCTGTCTTTGACTGTGCAACACCAGGTGGGAAGAATGGGACTCGATGTATCGATTGGGATGCG
>CATISE010000221.1 GCA_949538655.1 Marine Group II euryarchaeote MED-G33
CAGATGACATCGACACCTACGGGTCCAGTGGGTGTTTGAATCGTACCGTGGGTGGCGACAAGTGTTGTCCGTTGGAAACCGCTGGTGTTGGACCCATCAACCACGGTTTTGCGCATGGCTTGAAGTGCACCCACCGGCTTTGCGTCCATCATTGCAGCCATCGTCAAGGCGACTTCTACCGCATCACGATCATGCTCCAAAGGAGGTGCTTCATCCATTTCAATGAGACCAGCATTGGGTGATTGATGGTAGACGAATGAGCGATTACGACGTTGCTCAAAGCGAGCGGCAATATCGATTCGACCTCCTTCACCACGGGCTGCTCGCAAACGACGGTGCGCACTAGGCCATCGCCCTTCGATATCCTCTATTCCATCCTCGTAGAGTGTGCTGGGTTGGCGTGAATGCAATTTACCGGTCGCCAATTGCTGGTGGACCTCGAGGCCGCACATGAAGCCCATAGCGGCCGGGTCGAGCCCGTTGGCATCTGAGACATCCCCAGGAACATCCTCAGCCATGGCAGTTTCCAGTCGCTGCCCCCCTAAAGGGGCAGCGGTGCTCAAACGTCACAATTTACGATACTCGCCAAATACCAATTCGTGGTCGATACAAATGGCCACGAGCGGCTTGAGTATCAAGAACACGATCAACGATGTCTTCATCGATACCTTGCTCAAGTGCGCTGTTGTAGATTTGGTTTTGTGTGCATTCTCCTTCCAGTTCACGGCACAGATTTCTTACGATTGACATGATGGTTTTCTCAGCACTTTGGGCTCGCTTCGGCACACCTGTGTGATCATTTGGATTGATATTAGAATCGTTGGCTAGATGGCGCCAAATTCCATCCATTGCGATGGCTTGCTTGGCATCTTCTTCGGTGACATGGCCCCTCAGGAACAAACGTGCTCTGGCTTCTGCCATTCGCAGTGTTGCTTCGATGGTTCTGGCTGTAAGCGATACCGAGTTGACATCATCATCCATTTTCTGCCTTTTTTCGGTGTAATGTTCGACCAAAATTGCCATGACTTTGTCATCACTGGTCGGGTGATATGTTCGCTTGGAATGGGCGACGTATTTTTGCAAGAAATCAGCGGTCAAAACTTCGTTTCCATCAACATCTGTGGTGAAGTTTTGGTCCTTGAGCAATTCATCAGGCTGAACAGAATGTCCACTTTCAATCAGATGTTCTGGCACACCCGTTCGCTTGACACGGATGATGTGCTCGCCGATTCTACGATCTCTACCTCTGTCAACTGAATCTTGAATCATCCAAACCATATCGAATCGAGAAATCAAGGGTGGTGGGAGATCGATTTGCTTGTGGAGATAGGTGGAAGGGTCGCCCCAGTCGACGTCTTTGAATCGTCCATCTCTTGGATTCGCGGCAGCGAGAACAGCACAGCGTGTTGGCATGGTCGCACTGATTCCACCTTTGTTGATGTTAATCCGTTGTTGTTCCATCGCTTCGTGCATAGCACCACGATCATCAGGTGTCATCTTGTCAAATTCGTCAACAGCACAGAGACCCAAATCAGCGAGAACCAGGGCACCGGCTTCCAATGAAAAACGACCATCGTTGAAGGCATCACGGACCGCTGCTGCAGTCAATCCTGCAGCGCTTGTACCCCCACCAGTCGTGAATCGACCGCGAGGAGAAATGCGCCCCATAAATGAGAGAATCTGTGATTTGGCGACACCCGGGTCTCCAAGCAAGAGAATGTGGATGTCACCACGTGTTCGGGTACCATCCCCATATTTCCGGGCCACTCCACCCAACAATTGGAAGACCAATGATTTCTTGATCCAATTCATTTTCTCTTCACCGACGATGATAGAAGGAGCGATTGATCGAACAAATAATTCAACCAAATCGTCACGCTCAGCGACTTTCTCGATTTCTTCAATTTCACTTGGATTGATTTCGATTTCTTCGAGGGGGATGTTCTTTCTCTCGCTAGAGTGCAGTGAAATATACACATCGAACATCGGGGTTTTGGCACCACCGCGTTTGAGCGTTCGAACATAGGGGATACCATTGATTCGGATGCGTTCACCAGGAACGTGCTTGCCGGCCAACTCAGCTTCTGCGAGAACACTCAAGCGAACGGGTTGGGAACCGGGTTTGACGTTCTCAGGAAGTTCCTGAACCTCAATCCACTGATTGTCAACCATGGTGGAATCCTCCCACCGCAAATCAAATCGGGTTTGACCGCCAGCACGTCTACGGCCGCAACCACCGGTCTCCGGACATTCCAACGGTTCCACCAATTCCAATTCGTTGGGTTGTGCGATCTCAATTGTATTCCCACAGGTTGTACAAGTGAAAATCGCATTGTAAATTCTAGGCTTGAGTTCACTGACCTTGGTGACAATAACTTCCGATGTGGTGAAAGTTTCCACTTCATCACTGCTAATCTCTCGAAGTTTATTGAGAGCATCTGGTGGAAGCCCAATAATTCGAATTCTCGGATTGGCTTCATAGCCAGATTCCCTACAAAGGGTAGCCAAAACTGTGTCCGCATTGCGAATTGTCGCGCGGGGGTGATTGAGGATCAATTCTGCGAAGGGAACATCCCATGATTGAATTTGAGCGAAATCTAGGGGAAAAGAAATTTGCTTTGGCCAAGAAGCAGCCAAGGTGGAAATCTGGTTGGCACAGCTTTCCTCGAAGAAAGAGCGCCATCGAGCCGCTGAATCATGAACCTGTAGCATCCATCTTCCCCCCACGCAGGACTCACACATCGATAATCCGCATCCCATTAACTTAGTGGAAGAAGGGGTCCAGACCCCCTCATTTCCACTGGAATCATAAGCATACGATACAGACTCTGAGGGCCATTGCGATTTCCAATGGAGGCTTTCTCAATTGGAATTCCTACCATTTTGAAGGCAATACCTTTGAACGGCCTAAAGGTAGCCGGGGGGTATGGAACACACACGTTCAGGAAGTGACATTCTCGTACGGCTTGACCCTGGCGAGGAAATTCATACAGCCCTAAAGCAATTAGCAGACGACCTCGGATTTGATGCGGCCGCAATTACCAGCGGTATTGGTCGGACTCGAGACAATGAATACGGTTACATGAATGAGGAAGGTGTTTACCAACGACGACCTCTAGATCCTCCATCAGAAATGGTTAGCCTTTCGGGCAATATTGCTCGGACTAAGAATGGGGATGCTTTCACCCACATTCACTGCTGTTGGTCGGATGATGACAACAATGTCCATGCAGGACACATGTTTCAGGCGACCGTGCATGTTGTCGCTGAAATTCACATCAGAGTCATGGATCATGCCATGATGACCCGGTGTCCTCTTGCCGAGTTTGAGCTGTTGGGACTCGAATTTGATTAGATTGATACGATGGTCGGATGATGATGCGAGTTCTGTTCGCCCACGGATTCGAAGGGTCTCCCGATGGTGGAAAGCCAACTTACATGATTGAAGAATTAGGCTGGGATGTAGTCGCGCCTGTGATGTCAACAAACGGTTGGAATATTGAACAAGAAACCGAAGTGCTGCTCGAACTGATTGACTCTGGTGATTTCGATCTTATCGTGGGTTCATCCATGGGTGGATTGGCCGCAGCGAATGCCAGTGCACTCCGTCCAGATGCTGCGTTTGGAGTGTTACTGATCGCCCCTGCATTCGGACTCGAAGAAATGTGGCACGAACGACTCACTGCATCTGAGATGACTGATTGGGAACAACAAGATGCATACCCGTACAAAGGATTTGAACTTGAGATGACACTTGGATGGGATTTCATGCAGACTGCGTCACGAATGTCGTGGCCGAAATTGAATCATCCAACAGTCATCCTGCATGGGATTCAAGATGACGTGGTACCCATTGAGAATTCAAGGCGAGTCGCACAGCAACAAGCCAATGTAATCGAGTTGATGGAACTCGATGATGGACATCGCATGCAAGAAGCGAAACCCCATTTCCAAAGGGCTGCTGAAATGTGTCTAGACAAACTCAGAACATGACCAAGCCGAGGCCTGCTCTCCACAGACCAATCTCTGTGAATTCTCGATCGCTGCCCCACTGATAAATGTCGATATTGGTGTGATTGGTTTCACCGTCCACCGTACTCAATGTGATTTCACCACTACTCACTGCATATTCATCAGCAGCAGCTGAAATACCCTGTTCATTGACGCGTTGCGGGGTTGCTGAATGCGAACCAACGTCAGCTAGTAGAACGGCTGTTCCCATGATGAGAGTCGCGTCTCCAGCCCATGCTGCATAGGATTGTAATTCGGTCCCGTAATTCATCTTGTAGACATAATTCAACTCATGATCATACTCTGCCGAATCGTGGTTAATCCCCATTCGAATACCAGTCAATCCCTCGAGATGTGCGGGATCTGATACTGCGTCTTCCATCGAAATGTCGCCCATGCCGTGTCCACCAATCTTGGCGATTGACATTGATTGTGAGTATATCTCTGCAAGAATCGCGGCGCCATCTGTAGACTCTGCCAAGATTACCACAGCATCACAACTCGATAGCGCTGAAATTTCAGAACTGAAATCAGTCTGTCCAACCGTGAAAGATTGTTCTGAACAGGTGCTACCGAGTGCTGTACTGAGAGCGGTTGCAATCGCAGTGTTGTCTTTACCGGCATCGTTCAAGATGGCAACGTTAGAATATCCTCCATTGGAGATGTGTGCAGACAATGCAGAGACATGGTGATCCTGGCCTGGAGACACTCTCCAGAGATATCCATAATCAGATGGTGTGCAGGTAACACCACAGTTCTCCCAAGCGCTCACCATCGCTTCATTTGAGAATGCACCAAATGTAATCAGAGGCACATTATTTGCTTCTGCAACCACCAATGCTCCAATGGCTTCCTCGGTGGAATGAGGGCCAATCACACCAGTAACACCCGCATTCACCAAGTTCTGCATGGCACTCGCTGCGCCTGCCTGTGTTGATTGTGTATTTGCAATGGTCAAACTAAAGCAGGTACCTCGTTGATTGATGTTGAGAAGATCAACACCCAATTGGACACCGTTTTCTTCCCCTTGTGCGTATGGAGCGTGGATTCCGGTTTGTGGGCTGAGCATCCCGATTACAACTGTAGATGCACTGGGACGGCATTGGGAGGAAATTCCTTCTCTTGAATTCCAATATCCCATCTCCTCAAAGGACATGTCGACTTCGCCGTCGTCATCTAAATCGCCAGCATCTTCAAAGCGGAACAAATCATACAACATCTCAGGTGTATTGCCCAATGCATCGAACGTAATCGTCCCACCAATTCCAGCGTAGTCAGTACCTACAGATGGTATGGCGGCTTGGATGTCAGCACCTGTGCTGGAACCCGCTTGAATGGTCGCTTGTGCCATGATCATCATTGCATCATAGGCTGAACCTGCATGTGCAGGGGCTGCTGAACCAAATCGAGAATCGTAGTCAGTGTCGAAACCGGATTGGAGGGGTGATTCCCAGGTTACTGAAGCATTGGCCCCAACCACTCCAAGCGCAAGGTTTCGAACACTTGGCCCCATGAGTTCAGGGAATTCTGCATAGCCTGATTGATGACTTGTAACAATTCTTGCTTCAGGAAGGACTCCCTTGATCTTCACAATCAATCTCGCGGCATCGATATCAGTTGAGAGAAGGACTGCATTCTCGCAGCCATAATTCACAGCATCATCTCGAGCGGATTCAAGTTGGGCATCGGTTGGGTTGGATGGATAAGGCAGAGTTGCACAAATGCTGTTTGGATTATATTCGGCGGAAAATATTCTTTCTGAAGAGCGGCCAAACGCGCTGTCTTCATAGAAAACTGCTAGATTGTTCAATTCGTAAATATTCGACCACATCAATGCACCATTTGCGCTATCAGATTCACTTGGAATAACTCTCCACAAAAGATCGTCATCTGTAATTTCATCAAAGCCAGCATCGGATATGAATGGGGTAATGACTGGGATTTGGTATTGGATTGGTTTTGCCTGTTGTTGGTTGGGTGGCGGAGTGAAAGCGTTGTCTAAAATCGATACCGATGAGCCTCCAACAATGCCCGATACCCCGTCGCCTTCAATCAGAGACCATACGCCAGTATTGCCTTTTGAACCAGAGGATTCAGTGTCAAAGAAGACCAGTGAAAATTCGTAAGCTCCCTGAGCGTTGTTGATGTCGTCGACGGCCATCTGCGCTGCATTTTCAAGGCCTTCAGCGAGGTGGGCACTGTCACCTGTTCGAGGAGTTAGTACTCCAATTTTGACTTCGACCACAGGTCCGATGACAATTTCACATCCATTTTCATCGACTGAAATTCCAGCAGGTGTGTCCGCACACTGATCGTTGGCGTCAAGAACACCATCGCCATCACTGTCTTGTGGTACTGCACAACCATCGGCGTCGACTTCGACGCCATCTTCTGTATCTGCACAATCATCATCTGCGTCAGGAACACCATCGTTGTCAGCGTCGTAAACAACTTCACAACCATTCGAATCCACTTCGATACCAGCCAATGTTCCAGGGCATGCGTCCAGACCATCTTCTACACCATCTCCATCGGTGTCGTAAACAATTTCACAACCGTTTGCATCCACTTCAGTATTGGCTGCAGAATCAGGGCAGTCATCGTTGTCGTCGATGATACCGTCGCCATCGGTGTCGGCGGCTTCAGGACATCCAGACCAGTCAACTTCAGTGCCTGCAGGGGTGTCTGCACAACGATCGAGAATATCGACGATACCGTCACCATCGGCATCTGAAAATGTCGTATCTTCCCCTGTATCGTCACCGTTATCAGCATTTGAGTCAGGTTCATCTGCGCCATCATCACCACCCAAGCAACCGGCAAAGCCGGTACCGAGCATGAGGGCCGTCATCAGTAGCACGAGGAGTCGTCGTTGGCTGGTCATCACCCCCGGAGGGGGTGGGCCGGGGTATGAACTCTGCTGAGGTTCTGTTCGCAGAGTGAAACTGTTGATGACGGCAGCCTGAAGGGGTGGCTACGACTCGCATTGGCCGATGAGTGACGGGGCTGAGGGGCTGGACTACGCAAGTAGTGGTGTCGACATCGACCTTGAGGGGGCTTCTGTCGCATCTCTTGTTGGAGCACTTTCACGTTCTGTTCGTGCAGCAGGCACGCCCGGGGCACCGGTCGATTTACCTGGTGGATTCGGAGGCTTGATCGAATTTGGTGACAACCTTCTCGCAATGGCCACTGATGGTGTCGGCAGCAAATTGCAAATCGCGTCGATGATGAACCATTGGAGTGGGGTTGGCATTGATTGTATGGCCATGAATGTCAACGACTTGTTGTGCGTGGGTGCAGAAGCCATTGCATTTGTCGATTATATCGCCGTTCCAAAACCTGATCCTGAACAACATGCAGCCATCGGCGCGAGTCTGGCTGAAGCTTGCCGGATCGCACGGGTTACACTCGCTGGTGGTGAAACTGCAAGTCTCCCTGGAATCGTGACCGAACTCGACTTGTCGGGCACTGCATTGGGATGGTTACCCAAAGGAGCGGCGATTACAGGAGCCAATATTCAGGCTGGAGATACCATGATCGGATTGCCTGCGAGCGGGGTGCATTCCAATGGATTCTCATTGGTTCGCAAGGTTGTGGAATTGAGTGGTCTCTCCTACACCGATCCTGCACCGTTTGACTGTGAATACCCCGGACGAAATATTGTCCGAATGGGAGATGGCGACATCATGCTAGGTGAGGTTCTTCTCAACCCCACTCGAATCTATGTCGACCCGGTCACCGATCTTATCGATGCTTGTCGCGCGGGAGACGGGCCTTGTCCCGCAGATGCCTTGCATGGAATTTGTCACGTAACGGGTGGCGGCTTGTCCAACTTACTTCGCCTTC
This sequence comes from Marine Group II euryarchaeote MED-G33, assembly GCA_949538655.1. Classification (GTDB taxonomy): domain Archaea; phylum Thermoplasmatota; class Poseidoniia; order Poseidoniales; family Thalassarchaeaceae; genus MGIIb-P. The sequence goes on from CATISE010000221.1 coordinate 7,858, forward strand.
ACGATGAACTCGGGTGGCACATCGAGAATCCGCTTCCTACTTTGCCTGAATTCGATTGGATTCAAGCGACTGGTGGCATCTCAGACCGTGAAATGTCTCGTACATTCAATCTAGGAATGGGCATGGTTCTCGTGGTTGATTCTGCTCATTCCGATGCAGTCTGTGAATGGGTGGCGGCACGCCTAGAAGGTACCCAAGTTGTTGGAGAGGTCCGAGACCATGGACACAAGGTCACACATTGCAATCCAGAGATTGTCTTTGAGCACTACTGAGGTGATACATTGACCGAGGCCGAAATCGTCCTTGAGGGACGAACTGAACACCGTTTGCCTCCGGCCAAAGAAGATCGCACTGAGAAGCAATTGGAGCGGCATGGGAAGGGTCCTGCGGACAAAGCGCATCGTTCAGCATTCCACAACCCGGCCATGGCCGACTGTCGGACTCGCAGCGTATTGCTGATGGATTACATGCTCGATACTGAATGGTTCAATAAACCACAGATTCACACTCTTGATGCCCTGTGTGCAACGGGCAGTCGAATCAATCGTTGGTTGACTGAACTGCCGCCTGAAAAGGCTGAACGATTGTTGTTGGTGGGTGCAGATCTCGACGAAGAAGCACTGGAATATGCTCAACAGAATTGTCCAAATGTTGAATTTCGCAATGAGGATTCACGCCAAGTATTGCTCTCCTCTGGATGGCAGTGGGTTGACATCGACCCCTTCGGTTCCCCTGTTCCATTCCTCGATTCAGCCATGCAATCGAGTGCTAGGAGAGCGGTGATGGAAATCACTGCAACCGATACTGCAGCCTTGACCGGTTCTTCTGCAAGCGCTTGCCTTCGACGTTATGGGGCCAAAATTAGAACAGATGAAATGGCACACGATTCCGCACTGCGATTGCTCATGGCGACCGTTGCAAGGACCGCTGCTCAGCACGACCGCTGTATCATGCCGCTCTTGTCATCATGGGATTCCCACCATATTCGTGTCTCTGTCAAGGTGCATCGCTCAATCCAAGCAGCCAATGTTCTGGAGGAACAATTGGGATGGAGGGTCGCTTCACCAACCGCTGAAGAGTTGGTCGCAGCAACCGAAGCGGGATTACATCCACAGGGTAGTGAAGGTGAGCAGCCATTCTGTTTGCTACCGTTTAGCCATCCCATCCGTCGAGATGATCGGAGAATTTCGGGTCCACTTTGGACAGGGCCTCTGTTTGATCAAGATGTATTGGCTTCGATGACGGTCGAGCGAGCAATCACTCTCTGTGGCGACGATGCGGAGCCAGCCGTACGGCATTTGGTCGGCGAAGCGGCGTTGGCTTCGACGCCTTCACTGATCATCACCGACATGCTTCCAAAATTCTGTGAGGTCGGTGGGCCACCCAAGATTGTGGACTTGATTGATGGGATTGAGAAAGCCGGTTACAAGGCAACAACCGCTCGATGGGGCGCGCCTGCAATTCGTTCGAATGCGCCTTGGACCACAATCCTCCAAGTCACTGAGAACTGCTTTGATTAGCCGCCGATGAAAGACATCTCTACGCGTGTGTGTGCGGTTGAAGATTCAGTACGGATCTCAGAATAACGATCCTCTCGATTGATCCAACAGGATTCGATGAGGGCCAACAAATCGTCATCGGACGCGCCCTCTCTCATCGGTGTCAAAAGATCCAATCCCTGACTGGCGAACAAGCAAGTGTAGAGGTGCCCATCTGCAGACAAGCGAGCACGTGAGCAATCACCACAGAAGGGTTCGGTAACACTGGTAATCAAGCCAACCTCACCACCTTGTGGAAGGCGATATCGCTTGGCAACCTCTCCACGATATTGAGACTCAATCGGCTCCAATTCTGCAAGCATTCCACGGATTTCTTCAGCGGTCACCACGTCTTCCATGTCCCATCCATTGGTCGTGCCCACATCCATGAATTCGATGAACCGAACTGCGATTTCACGAGATGAGAATCGTTCGACCAAGTCGATCAACTCGTCTTCATTGGCGCCTTTCTTGACGACTGTGTTGATTTTGATGGGGCCCAAGCCTACCGATTCTGCGGCTTCAATTCCAGCCAAGACTGCTGCGACTGTATGTCCTGAATCGGTCATCGCGGCAAAGGTGGCCTCATCCAGGGCATCGAGACTGACCGTGACTCTGTCCAGGCCTGCAGCTGACAATGCAGGCGCGAATCTAGGCAACAGAACACCGTTGGTGGTCATCGCGATCTCAACCTTGCGTAAAGCGAGCATCGAAATGAGTTCAGGCAAATCCTTTCGCAGAAGTGGTTCGCCACCAGAAAGCCGGATTTTTTCAACACCCAATGAAATGAACAAGCCCGCGAGACGATCGATTTCCTCATACGTCAAAATGTCCATTTTACTCAAGAATGCGAAATCACTGCCGAAAACTTCGCGGGGCATACAATACCGACAGCGCATATTGCAACGATCTGTGACCGAGATTCGCAAATCCCGCAAGGGACGTCCTCTCGTGTCCCTTATCCCGACCATGCATACTCCTTGCAAGTCACGAACCTAACCCTTTCTCAATGGCACTGACACTTGCAAATGGTGGGGCCCCCGGTACTCCCATGACTTGTTTGATATACCTTCAGAAACAAATTCAGAGGGATGTTGGGAAAACGTACATATTGCATATTGGGAACAATGCTGCTCGCCTTCGCCTCCTTGGGCGCGGGTGTATCAGCTGAAGACTGTAACGACCAGATGGCTGACCTGGAGGAGCTTGGTGTCCTCGAACTCAGTATAGATGAGAGTGGAGTGGTTGAGGCAGTGATCACTCAAGATGCGATTCTATCCTTCATGGACTCGGATGAAGAGGCGATGTTGGTGATTGAATCCATAGATGTAACCGTAGCCTTGGATGAAGATGGAAATCTTGTTCTCAGCGACTTGGATCTTGGAATTGGTGAAGAGCAGCAAGACGAGATTAATGTCACTCTACGATTGAGTGAGGACCTTGTTGAAATCCTAGCGGATGAAGACATAGATCTCCACCACTTGCTTGTCGATCTTGGATTCGGCGATGATTTGGGATTGGATGA
>CATISE010000222.1 GCA_949538655.1 Marine Group II euryarchaeote MED-G33
CTTGTTCGGGAATCATGGCCAAATCACCATTATCTGCACTGACCAAATCATACAATTCAACATTGCTCGAATCATACACACGCAAGCCATTCAGGCCATTGTTTTCAACAAGAATTCCAGTCACATCTGGGTGCGATTCGTCAACATACATTCCGTGTCCAGTATTGTTATCTGACGACCATCCATATCCTTGCAGACTGGCTTTGGAAAGATAGATTCCATCACCGGGGCTCTCTGAGACGCTGATGTTGCGGAATTGGCTTGCCCAGTTGGCACTCCGAAGGAACAAGCCAGCACGATCGTTGTTGTTGGATGATACGGGGTTCCCACTATTGACAATCGTTAGATTATCGACGATTGTGGCGGAATCAATCATGTATCCCTTGAACCCATTGCAAGCATTGTCTATCGCTCGGGAATTCGTCAAATCGATGCCACTGGTATTGACGCCGATTGCATGGTAACATAGTCCGGGTGTCTTGGCACCAGGACCGCCTGAGTCGCGAACCTCTAGGTTGTCAAAGATTGCATTGAGAGGGGAATTGAAATTGGAGCGATTGGCCTGTTCAATCATTACACCGCGATACATACTATTGGTCACTGTAGTGTCCCAGAAGGTAGGGCGTGTACTCATCGATTGGTTGATGTGTTGCACCCAAATTCCAGTATCGGATCGGTCGACGCTGACGGTATCAAACAGGGCGATACTGTCCTCTACCCAAATTCCCGCAGAAAGCCAACCACCCGTTCCAACAGCTGAGATATTGCTGATTACGAGATCGCGAAGGAAGCCGGAAGAATCGCCCCACATGTTGACGGCTCGAGTTGTGAGATTGTCGAAGGTGGCGCCTAGAACAAGGGGGTTGCTACTGGCACCGATTGAGAGACCGATTCCATATCGATTGTTGAGTGAAGAAGATGCGACATCTTGACCACCATCTTGAATGGTCAAACGTTGAATCGTGGGATTTGCATTGTTGAACATATCAACACCAACATAATCAGGATTCTCGATGTAAACATCGTTCAGAGTTGGATTGCTGTCGTAGATGGTAATCGCCCATTCAGAATGCTCGATATTGAGGAAATTGATGACGCTACCACGGCCACGGCTGGTGGCATTGAATTGGATGCCCTCGTGAGCGACAGCATCTCCTGACCGCGTGATTGTAGCGGGGCTTGTGGAGGTCCCTGTAACATCCAACTCACCTTCGACATAGAGGCGAATCCCATCATCAAACTGTATGGTTGCACCCGCATCGATGACCAGGGTGTCTCCGGCTGCAACCGTATAATCACTGGTCAATGTCATGACACCCGACCAAGTGGTGGTTGCACGACCTTCGGTAGACGATGATTCAGGAGTTAGAAGAGGCGTTGTGGTCAGTGGCATCCAACTCGCGAGCAAGAGGACGGAAATGATGAGGAAAACGCCCTTTCCACGTGTCACCATGGCATGGTGCGGGTCCACATCCCATTGAATGCTTTCGGCCTCCGGTTTGCCCTCCGTAGGAGGGCTAAACGAAAATTTCACAGGGCTTTATGCAGTTTTGCAGTCAGTGAACGGGCCGCACGAGGGCATTCCGCTCGGCGGAAACGAAGAATCGCTTCCCGCCAATAGGCAAGTCGTTGATTCGATTCCAAAACGCCCCGCCAATACCACAGAAGGGCATCCAATCTTCGACCTGCGGCCAAGTCCATTGGCAAAGGCATGGACCGTAGATTCTCCAATGTGGTGGCTGCTCCGGGTGGATTGGAACGAGATTGGGCCTGAACGAGAACCAAGCCAAGAGAAACGTGTTGCAGTGTTTCTGGTGTGCGGGCCACGAGACGACGCATCGAACCTTCCGCCTCCAATCGTTTGGAACTGTCAGGATCGGAGAGAAGCAAGGCCTCAAGGTGAGCCAATCGATCGATGAGGGGGTCTTCACCATCTGCGAGTTCGGCTAAATCCTTACGAACTGATGCTGCTGTATCTCCATCGTTTCTCAGTATGGCAATTCGATGGCGAAGGATAGCGAGAAGGACGATGGCTGAGCGTTTCTGTGAATCCTCTAAATGACCAATATTGACCTTGGACATCCTCTTCTCCACCGCATCCAAATCACCGGTTTCATCCGGAAGACGATCGTCGACCAAGGCGGAAATTCTCGATAGATGCATTCGAGCCGCTTCGGACTTTGAAGCCGTAGATTGAGCCTTACTTTCCGCTTCTTCTGCTGCAGAGATTTCTCCTTGCGATCTGTGTAATCTAGCCATTAGGGCATGGTCTGGTTCAGGGAGAGCATTGAGATAATCAGCCGCAATATCAGACTCCCCTCGATCAAGGGCAACTGTAGCAGCCATTCGACGTAACTCATGCGCCTCTGGAAGCGCATGCAGGGCATCGTCGAGAAGAGCGGCTGCGGCTGCGCTTTCGGAAAGGATTTTTTCAGAATGATTGAGGATGAAATCAGTGGTATCTTGGCCAGCCATTGTTCGGTGGTATGCTTCGAACCAACGCGCTTCATCATCTTCGATTTCCGACCAGCGTTCCGCTGCCTGAAGATGAATTTCTTCGGGTGCATCCCAAGCTACTCTACGGACATTTCGAATGAGGTGTTGAACCTCAACTTGACCACTCGGCCAACGCAATAGGGCAGCTGCATCCAACGGGTCGAGATCGATTGTATCAAGATGACTGGCCATGACTGGGCGGGGTTCCGCACAGAGTGCATCGAGGTCGTCTCTCGTATCATTGGCCAATTTTGACAAGACTGTTTCTTCGACAAAGGATTGGACCGCGTCACTGGCTTCGGGAAGGTCATCGGAGGGAGACCACAAATGAAGTGCGAGTGGATGTCCATCAAGTGCTTCGCAGACATCGGAA
>CATISE010000223.1 GCA_949538655.1 Marine Group II euryarchaeote MED-G33
CAGATTCATTTGGAAGGGATTCCCGAGCGTTATGAAGCGAACCAAACATACACACTCAATATCTCAGCAATTGGAGGAGCGGCTTCGATTGAAAATTACACCAATCGTGGTGGATTCAACCTATGGATGAGTCGAGGTGTTCTTTCGAATATTTCAGATGATGTTCAGGTGTTTTCTAACAATGAGGTTGGACACACTGAGTCCGGAAATAACCAGCGCGCCTGGGTGGTCAATTGGACCGCTCCAGATGATGATACTTTGAGTGTTCAATATCGCCTTCACATCAACACGGTCAATGGCGACGGGGTGCCATCTGACCTGGATCAATGGAATCGAGAATTCGGTGAATTCCCAGGTGTAAATGGTGTGGTTTCTGAACCGGTGAGCAACTTGTTCCTATACGGAGTTCCAATCGTCATGATTTCATTGATGGCTTGGGTGTATATCAGAGAAATGCGTAAGCTTGATCGACCCATGGAAGAGGAATGAAGATGGATAGAATTTACATTACGAAAACTGGACCTCCACCTATTGTCTTCCAGCACCCTCCACCCAAAGGGAGGTACTTCGCTGAATTGTTGGGTTTGTGGATTTTAACGCTGTGTTGTTGGACGGTTTATCGCTTTATTTCACACCCTTATATCAAACCATTTGGCAGCGTAGAATTCTATATTGGAAGTGTCATTTTCATGCCAATTATTTGGCTGACACCTATATTTCTATACTGGAAATTTGTCCGTAAGGAAACAATTCCACCGGTTCATTTTTTCCCGGATTTTTTCCCGAAGAGATCATTCGTAATCATTGGCCTAATATTCGGCATCATATTGACGTTGATTGATTTTATACTGATTTTTATTCGATCGTATGCGATATTTAATTCGGGACTTTTTGGTGACACTCAGATCGAATTTGAATTCGGCTTTCTCGACACAGAATCATGGCTACATTACATGATTATGGCCTTGACAAATTTGTTGATTGTAGCCATCATTGAAGAGTTCGTTTTTCGAGGATTCTTGCAAAACCAATTTGAAAGGATATTGCCCAAATGGCAATCACTTGCTTTGGCATCAATCCTATTTGGACTGACACATCTCCCAATTGCCATTATTGTCTATGAAATGGAAGGTTATTGGCTAGTATACAGTTTAATTGAATGGATTGGAATGGGATTACTTTTTGGTTATGCATATCAAATTTCCAGAAATATATGGTTGTGCATTTTCTGGCATGGTTTGTACAATGTAATGCTTGGAACATTCACTTGGAGTTTTGTAGAAATTGAAAAACTACCTTCTGAAATGGTTCAGTTCTATGTCGCGACCCTGGGCCTAATTGTTTTCTTTACCACGATGATGTTGCTGCTCTACACCTCAAGAAATAAATTCAACAATGCCTCGCTTTACACGGGCATTTAGCCAAACATTTCTGTTAAGGTTGTGGCTATTTTTTGGACGGAATCACCCAGGTGAGTCCTCCCAAAATCAGTACACACCAGAAAATGATGTGGTTCATCGCAATTGAATCGATGCCAACTAAAGTGGCAATAATCGCGAATCCATTCATCAATAAAAAGCGAAGACGAATCCATCCCCTACCATCTGATGAATCCCTGATTATTTCTTTTGTAGAGAAGGCAACAATGTTGGTGATGTAAATCAATAAGAACAGGGCCAAGACGATAAAGAAAAAGTTAGGATCCTCCATTTCTCCAGAAATGATGGCAACGAAGATGAGGAGACAAAAAGTCATTGATAGCCATGCAAAGTCCTCAAGAATCTTTTTTCCCTTATCTTGGGATTTTTCCTCCTTATCTTCTCTGCAATCTGGACAGGGGGACCAACGCCCGGAGAGGTTCTTTCCACACTGGTGACAGTA
>CATISE010000224.1 GCA_949538655.1 Marine Group II euryarchaeote MED-G33
GTAGTCCGTGGCCACCAGTGAGTGGAGACACCCCACTAACGTGCGCATGAGCACACGTGACAAAATCGGTTGCCCCTGCAGTTGCCGCCAAATCAACGACCAAACGTGCTGCTTTCTGCTTGGTCGGACCGTGCTCCCCTGCCAGCATGGCGGCGAGCGTCGCAGGGATGTCCATCACAGTGAACCGGCCGGCACTTGCCCATGAAGATGCGGGTCTATTCTTCGGTTATCTTCGCGAAGCCAGAGGTTGTCGCCATCCCTGTCCAAAGGCTCGATTCGAAACACGAGGGGCTGGACACAATTGCCAGCGCTTGTGTTCGTTTGCATGTAGGCGTGACAACACGCTTGTGGTGAGTGGTGAATCATTGCGAATACCTAGTTCAATCCAGTCTTCCAAGATTGGGTCTAGAACCGTATATGGCGGCAAATTGTCCTCATCTTTCTGATCGGGTGCCAATTCAGCAGAGGGGGGTTTTGTCATGGTGGATTCGGTGATTGGATTCCCGCCCTTTGAATTTTCATTGATGGCATGGGCGACCTCGTAGACTTCCGTCTTGTAGAGGTCACCAAGAGGTGCATAACCTCCGTTCATATCACCATATAGCGTACAATAGCCCATGGCCAACTCACTCTTGTTCCCGGTTGCAATCGCCATCGCTCCTCTCGCATTGGCAGCTCCCATCACGAGAGTACCGCGGATACGTGCCTGTAGGTTTTCTTTGGCAACAGAGTGCCCACTTTCCAGTTCATCATGCAAGGTTTGATCGACGCTCGCATGAATTTCATTGATGGGCAATACCTGTAATTCCATGCCCAATGCTTCAGCAGTGGCCTTGGCATCTTCAATCGAATGATCTGAAGAATGACGGGATGGCATGGCGAGTCCCAATACATTTCCAGCTCCAATTGCTTGGCAAGCAATCGCAGCACAAACCGCTGAATCAATCCCCCCGCTCATCCCTAGAACAATCTTGCCGATTCTAGATTTACGACAATAATCTGCGAGTCCCAGTGTGACAGCAGAGAGTAAATCTTGGCCTTTGGATGGCATGATTGGTTCCGATTCTGGGCCAACGATTTGCAATTCTGTATCTTCGACCTCATCCAGCGAAATCCATCGTGCCGCTTCGGGTTTCTCAAGATCAACCAGTAAAATTCCACTGCACCATGCGGGACCCTGAACAACCGTTCCTTCAGGCCAGCCAACGATGCTCCTTCCATCGAACAACAGGTCGTCATTTCCCCCAACTTGGTTACAGAGTAAGAATGGATGACCCAATGTGGATGCTGCTTTTCGTACTAAACGTGCCCGAACACCTTCTTTGGCCAGATGGTAGGGCGAAGAAGAGAGGTTGACACTGGCTGCCATGGGCTCGCCTTGGTGCTGCCAAGTAGCCAATTGTTCAATTGGATCAGCAGGATAATCCGAAGGCACTTCGCCAATATGCTGCCAAGCATCTTCACAGATGGTGATTCCAATCGAAACTCCCTGCAGGCTGCGATCAATTCCAGGTGCATCATCCGCTTGAAAATATCGTCCTTCATCAAAGACATCGTAAGTGGGTAGCAATTGTTTGCGACCAACCACTTTCGGCGTTCTTGAATCGGCCACACGAACAGCACCATTGAATGGTTTTTGACGATCTTTTTCGGCTGAAAGAGGGGTGCCGATCAACAAGGGAATCGGGCTATTGACCGCCATTGCTGCTGCTTCACAAGCCGATACGAATCTCTCATCCATCAGCATGTCACGCGGCGGGTATCCGGAGATCACCAACTCACTGGCCACGGCCATCTCGGCCCCTGAGTTTGCCGCCTTTGCCGCCGCCGCTTCGACCATTGCAACGTTGCCAGCGATATCGCCGACCGTCGGGTCCAACTGCAACAACGCGATGACTGTCACGAACCGTCCTTACGCTGCGCACCATTCAACGTTGCGTCGATGGCCTGAAGAACTGTCTAGCCCACCACGAAGCCATGGGCGAAACAAGAACAATGCAAGATTGGCTCGACGGATACGGCGAAAGCCATCAAAATGCTTTGAACAAAAAAATTCATTGGATTGCCGTTCCATTGATTTTCTTGACGATTGTTGGGTTGCTTTGGAGCGTCCCCGTTCCAGAGGCAATGGCTGTCAATCAATGGGTCAACTTTGCCACATTGATGCTGATCCCAGTGTTCATTTTCTATGCGCGACTTTCGTTATCCCTTACATTTGGAATGACGCTGTGGTGTCTGTTTTGTTTCGCAATTTGTCATATTTATGAATCCTCAGTTGAGTCCTCCGTACTTCCTCTATGGCAAACCAGCATCATCGTCTTTGTATTGGCCTGGCTCGGTCAATTCTATGGACACAAAGTCGAGGGTCAAAAGCCATCTTTCTTCGAGGATTTGCAATACCTGATGATCGGTCCGGCTTGGTTGATGTCGTTCATCTACGACAAACTCGGCATCAAATACTGATCAATGGCAAGAAATCCCGTATTTCTTCAATCGCCAATAGTTGTATGGCCATGGCGTGATGAATCCCGCAATCCACATCGGGATAATGACTTCCGGTGTCAACATTGCACCACCTGTTAACACAATGTCGGTGATATTCATCGCTGCTTCCATAGCAATCATCGAAATGAGTGACATACCCATTGCGGTTCGCAATGCATCTTGGAAGGGGAGTTGTTTCAGCAAAATCACGGTTTCAAGCGCGATTGAAGTCAACAAACCATTCATGATGGCTAGCATCATGATTGCCATGGTGGACCAACCCGAATCAGTCCAAACAAACTGGAAATAGGCGATAGTTCCAAGGTCACCAATACTGCAACCAATCAAACACCATTTTGTATTGTGAGCAGATTGTTTCCAAACCGCACCATCACCCCAATTGAATTCGGGCATGCCAACGGTAAATCCCGCACCCGTAATGGCGCCATCTAGGGCCTCAGAAATCACACCATCGTGATGGATTACTGCACTGCCAACTTCGACTTCAACCGAGGACACGCCTTCGACCGCTTCTAGAGCAGAGGTCAGATTGGAGACACAGCCTTGGCAAGACATGCCTCCGACCTCATAAGTGGCCGTCTCCATGACCCTTGCGGAGAATCGGTAGCGTTTGAACCCTGCCGCACCCTTCAAAGCGGGACCATAGGTCCCGGGAGACATGGCAGTACCCAATGCTGCAGGCGACCTAGACCCTGTTGCACTCGAAGAGTCGCTGATGGCGACCTGGCGGGATGAGGACACATTCGGTCAGCAGGTCTCCTCTCGAAAGGATGGCAAGCCATTCATTTTCCTCGAAGGTCCACCGACAGCGAACGGTAAACCAGGCATTCACCACGTCGTCGCTCGTACCTACAAAGATCTAGTTTGTCGATGGAAGGCCATGGAAGGTCACTTTGTCGAGCGAAAGGGTGGATGGGATACCCATGGATTGCCGGTTGAAATTGAGGTTCAGAAACGTCTCGATTTGATGAGTAATGAAGCGATTGAAGCATTCGGTATGGCCGAATTTAATGAAGAATGCCGCAACAGTGTCTGGACCTATGAGCAAGCATGGAGAGAGATGACTGAACGTATGGCATTCTGGGTCGATTTGGATGACCCATATGTGACACTGCACAACGATTACGTCGAATCCTGCTGGTGGGCATTGAAACAAATGTTCGACAAGGATTTGCTCTTTAGAGGTCACAAGGTTTTGCCATATTGTCCACAAACTGGCACATCTTACTCCAGTCACGAAGTTGCCCTCGGATACAAGGAAGTGGTCGAACCTTCCGTCTATGTCAAATTCAAACTCATCGATGAAGACGCCTCCGTCCTCGCTTGGACCACAACGCCTTGGACACTACCGGGTAACGTTGGTCTGGCCGTTGGCCCCGATGTGACCTATGTTCGAGTTCGAATTGACCAACCAGCTGGAGACAATTGGGAAGGTCGTGGTGGTGCTGAAGTGGATGAAGTGGTGATCATCGCCAAAGACCTGTTCAAGGAAGTCATTCGTCATCATGCGACAATCCTCGAAGAATTCCCCGGTTCTGAATTGATTGGCAAAGCCTACCAACCTCTCTTCCCCGGTGCGGTTGACAGGGGAGACTCACAAACCGCATGGACCATCCTTGAGGCGGATTGGGTCACGACCACCGATGGAACCGGTGTGGTTCACACCGCGGTCATGTATGGTGAGGATGACTACAATCTCGGGATGGAAGTGGGTCTTCCCGCACAACATACAGTGGGCATGGATGGTGCCTTCCTTGAAGGAACACACGCCA
>CATISE010000225.1 GCA_949538655.1 Marine Group II euryarchaeote MED-G33
GGTGAGGCGGGTGTCTGAGATGAGCGGCCTGGCTGAGATACATAGTATCCTAAATCAGCATCCATGCAAGCAGATGAATCTGTAGATGTAGAGTTGGGATTGTAGGTTCCTGCCAAGCAGGGGGTCTGGGTGGTCGCCGCCGTTGTGTCGACGTAGTATCCCGGTGAGGCAGGTGTCTGTGAAGAGCGGCCTGGCTGAGATACATAGTGTCCTAAATCAGCATCCATGCAGGCTGAACTACTGTTTGAACCAGTGTCTGGGTTGTATGTTCCAGCTAGGCAAGGAATCTGGGTGGTCGCCCCTGTTGTATCGACATAATATCCAGGGGAAGCGGTGGTCTGAGAGGATCGGCCTGATTGGCTCACATAATGCCCAAGATCTGCGAGCAGGCATGCAGAATTGTTGTTCGATGCTGTGCCTGGATTGTATGAACCTGCCAGACAAGCTGTTTGGGTGGCTGAAGCGTTACTATCGACATAATGCCCCGGAGAGGCGTCAATACAGGACGATTGTGCAGAATTCGGTTGGTAGGTTCCAATTCCACATTCAATTTGTGAAGTGGCATTTTCTGTATCTACGAAATGTCCTGGTGCGGCATCATCACAAGACGATTGGCCGGTTGAAGACTGATATTGTCCGATCGTGCAAGATTCTTGACTGGTTGCGCCTTCTTCTGGAACGTAGTGGCCAGCATCAGAGTCGATGCAACTTGCTTGACCTGTGTCTGGCTGATAGGTGCCAGCATCGCATCGAAGCTGGATAATGGCTCCAACTGGAGCGTAATACCCTGCATCGGCTTCTTGGCACGAATATCGACCGTAGAATCCAGCATTACATGACTCTGAACGAGCCGGATTATCTGGGAACTGATCATCCGGTGTAGGGATGCCGTCTCCATCCCCATCGTTGGCGATGTGTGTGTCGTAAATATCGAGTGTGCCATCATTGTCACGATCCCTGTCATCGAGAGCTAAGGTTACACCACTGATTGCTGAACCTGGTGAATTTGTGCTAGAAGTGGTTCCATCCCCGTGTTGGCCTTCGTTATTTCCACCCCAGCAGTGTACAGAACCATCGTTGATGACCGCGCAGGTGTGGTGGTCTCCTGCCACCATTCCAACAACATTGGAAAGTGAATCGACATGTACTGGAATTTGTGAATTGGAATTGTCTCCATTGCCCAATTGTCCGAAGATATTGTTGCCCCAGCACATTGCAGTTCCATTGTCCAAAATGGCACAAGTGTGTCGATCTCCGGCCGTGAGGGCTGTGACTCCTATGTCAATCGTAATCGACGTTGGCGAAGATTGGCTGGTGAGTGTGCCGTCACCCAACTGGCCGCGATCGTTCCAACCCCAACATGCGATTGTTTCATCGGAGAGCACTGCACAAGTATGTTGTTCACCTGTAGTCACAGCAACGGGTATATCGCCACTTAGGCTGACTGTGACTGGTGAATTTGCGTTAGTGTTGGTTCCATCTCCGAGTTGGCCTTCGTTGTTGTGTCCCCAGCACTTCAGAGACTGGTCATCGAGAAGTGCACAGGTATGTGATTCACCCAATGAAATTGCAACCGCGCTGCGACCTTGGCCCAAATCGACACTTGATGGGGCGTTTCGCTGTGTGTTCGTTCCATCACCGATCTGTCCATGGATGTTGTAGCCCCAGCAAGATACGCTTGCGTCTTGAAGAACTGCACAGGTGTGAGTCTTGCCCACTCCAATCATAACTGCACTGTTGTTTTCTCCCAGGTCAACGCCGGTTGGGGAAGATTGGGAAGTGTTTGTCCCATCGCCCAATTGGCCGTATGCATTGTCACCCCAACACTGTACTGAGCCATCATTCAATACTGCACAAGTGTGGTATTGACTTGACGAAACACTGACGGGGTAGAGGGTTGTAACACCGCCAGGATTCACGAAGGAAACACCAACGGGGCTGGAAGATGCTGTTGTAGAGCCGGTGCCCAGTTGACCGAACGAATTGGCGCCCCAACAGGACATGTTGCCATCATCGAGAATGGCGCATGCGTGCTCCGAACCGGCTGCCAATGAATCATGAGTGAAGATTGATCCGGATTGGAAACCTGGAGAATTTGCTGAGCCAGATTCGCTGCTTTTCTCGGAATTTAATTGGTTATTTTCTGAAATCTGTCCGCTGAAAATTGCAAGGCAAGAGACGAGTATCAACAAGCCCGTCAATGTCAATGATTTGCAAACCCTGGTGGTTGTCATGTCTTAGCGGAAGATGTGGCGATTAAAATAACACCGCCTACGGCGGTGGAACCTCAATCACCATCAAACATGTCTAACGAAGAGGCGAGTGCTGTAATTTCAGCCCGAATCTTATCCTTCTCTCGGGCGCCCAATGAGGTATCGGATATTTGGCTTTCCAACCATTCAATTTCAGACTTAATTGTCTCTCTTTCTTCTCGATGAACCTCGTCGGCTCGAGCCATTTGCAGACGAGCAGTTTGCTGTCTGGCTGATTTTCTTCGAGTCTTCAATTCATAGCTTCCGCCTTTCCCATAGGTACCAGCTGGTTGCGACTTGAGTTCGATATTCACCGGGTATGGGATGATGATGCCTTCATCTCTAAATCGGTCTGTCATTTTCTGCATGATCCAATCACGGGCTGGCCATTCATCGGAATAATCCGAAATCCATGTGTACAAGCGGAAGTCGATTGAATAATCGCCCAACCCGATAATCAAAGCTCGCGATTTCGGTGTGTCTAGTGTGTATGGGCAACTTTGCGCTACTTGGTTCAAAACATGTTTGACGTGGGGCGGATCTTCATCATAAGCAACGGAGACATCGATGAGCAAATTGATGCGCTTTGGGACTCCATCTCCGCCGCCTCTTGCTTTGTTCAGAATCGTGCTGGAGACCAACGTGTTGTTGGGGATGATCACCAGTTCTTCGGACCATGTCAAAACCTTGGTGGAGAGAATTCCCGTAGAAACTACCTTTCCTTCAATGTCGTCTACCTGGATGCGGTCTCCAACATCGAATGGACGGTCCATTGCGAGCAAGAATGAATTCAGAATGTTACCCAATGTCTGTTGCAAGGCCAAACCGGCAATCAATGAGAATACGGCCATCGA
The DNA here is from genome assembly GCA_949538655.1 of Marine Group II euryarchaeote MED-G33. Lineage (GTDB taxonomy): Archaea > Thermoplasmatota > Poseidoniia > Poseidoniales > Thalassarchaeaceae > MGIIb-P. The sequence continues at coordinate 3,107 of CATISE010000225.1, forward strand.
GGCGAGTAGTCCCATCAATTCCAATTGCAATTCATCCAAAACCAAATACAGGCCAAGGGCCCAAACTAAAATTCTGGAAAATCCACTGACAAAATGGTTGCGGCCAGTGACTGCAACACCCTGACTATTGGTGTTGATCCATGTCATGAATGGTGGGGTAATGACTCGAATTGTGCTGCTAATCATACTGGTGAATATGAGGATATATGCCGCGTTTAAAAAATGGTAAATCGCTTCCATGGCAGTTGGAGAAAGCCAAGCAAATGAACCATTGATACACAACACTGCACAGAATGCAAGGGTACGCGAAGAAAGTGGGTGGAACAAGTCGTTGTCCCAACCGACCTTGGTTTTGTTGACAAATTCTCCAAACTTCTTGAGAAGTATGAATTTCATAAAACCGAAAAGTGCTAGACTGAGGCCTATACAGATAGCAATTTTCCCATAAATTGGGAGGTTGTTAGCCCAATCTTCAATACCTGATATTTCATCGAATAATTGCTGCAAAGTAGCCCAACCCCTTACCTATTGCAGACATTCGGCCGCATCAATCACTCAAAGGTGTTGTGTATGCATTTCTATGTCGAAGTAAAGAAGGCGCCAAGGGTTGATTCAAGCATCGACCCTGTGAGTACGCTGGTGATTGCAGCCACCCACATCATGGTTGAGACTTGACCGAGGGCTAGTGTGATTCCACCCCCACGCAATCGAGATGCAACAGAAGAGAGAATGAATACCATGAACACAATCAAGATCGATGTGACGACTTTGAACAGTGCAATATTCGATTCCACACCCCCTGCATCATCCAATACGGGCAAACCAAGTCCACCTGCATTGGTTGTAATTTCACCAAAATCCATGTTCTCCATGCCTTGAGCGACTCCCGCGACGTTGGAACCCAGTTGGAATACAACTGCGATTGCGATATTGAAGGAAACGATGGTTGCGACCAGCAGACCATATGCGACGCCATTCATTGTACTGGCCGATAGTGCCCTTCGACGACGAAGGGATAGGAGGTTGGTGGTGTTTTGACTGACGAGGTCGGCAACTGCGGCCGGCTCTCCACTGGCTTGTGCACCTTCCAAATAGATACGGTTGAATCGAGAAACCATTGAAGAATTGACTTCTGCAGAAAACCAATCCCAACTTCGTTCGGAGTCGACCCTGAGCATCAGCCGACTTTCCAGACTGGCGATAGATTCGTTGAGTGATCCAAAGTCGATTCCGCGGAGTGCCTTAATTGTCGCAGATGGTTCTGATGCACGAGCTTGGGCGGTCCCACCGAGTGCGCGAATAAAACCCGGATATGATTCGTCTCGACGCATGATGCTCTTTTCCTCTCGAGATGCTGTGATTCCGGGGACGAGGAATGGCGTGAACAAGAAAGCGACCAAGACTAGGCCGTATTTGTTCCATGATGAAACAATGATGTCGCCATACAATACTGCTACGACAATTGTCGATATTAGCAGTGGGAGGCCCATTGTGAGAGCGGTAAGCCAAGTTTGTCTAGATCGAATTCTGAATCTAGTTTCAAACTCGTGGCGACCAAACACGGGATCATCGGGGACAATCGAACGGAATGCAACAAGCATTGAAATTTGCATGATGACGAACAACAATGCAGCGAGGAGGACCCACCGAATTTTGGCCAAGATTCCAACCAAGGATGACCCATAATCATCCGTTACAAACAATACCAGATGGATACCTGCAACCACAAGACCAAAAATGCCTGTAGTGGTCAATGAAATGTAAATCTCTTTGAGCATGTCAATGGATTCCAATCGTGTATCATATAGTGTGTCAAATTCCTTTGCGAAGGTCTTCTGTTCTGCTCGCATGAACTCATCAATGGGCTGCCCTGCCTCAACGGAAAATGCCATCCGATCAAGGAAATCTCCCCAAATGGGGGAGGGGCTTTGTCGGCCGATGATGCGGGATGCTTCGGGCAAACTTGTGTGCCACTTGTCTACCAAGGTTTCAATCGCTTTTACTTCCTTGGCAAGTGCCCCATAATCGCTCATTTGACGAAGGATGTCGAACATTGATTGTGATGTTACTTCACCAATACTAAGAATCCCCATCCGTGTGATGAACATGTGCATTTCCTTCTCGATTAAGACCGCTTCACGGAGGGTCTGGACAATTGGCCAAGAAATGGCCGCGAGTGTGGATAGAACGGGGAATAGAATCAAGAGTACAATTCCGGAGAATCCAATGAAAAATGAGCCCAGGGTGAAGAAAAGAAGTGAGGATATGGCAGCCCCGCCTAAGAAAGCTGGTAGAACAATTTTGACTGCATATTCGCCAAGTGGTGATTCCATTCTTCGAAAGGCGATTTGGTATAATGAAAGGCGCTCCATCGTCCCACCTAATCCTCAATTGGAACCCAAATATCAATCGCGTTTGAGAACGCTTCCCAATCCTGTTGATAGTAAATATCGAGTAAGTCAAAAACATCGTCATAATGTGTGATATTTCGATCTACCATGCGCTGTAGAGCTTCTGCGCGGCGAGCCATTTCTTCATAGATATCGCGCTTATTTTCAAAGCCCATGAGGGCGGCCATCTTGTTCTCCATAAGATGCGATTGAAACATTCCTCTGAAGTAGTGTTTATCGCGAACAGGGTCCCAATCGAACATGCCTCTTGTGAGAACACCATCTGCGTGTTTGTTGTATCCAATTACTTCATCAATTCCTGTGATTCTACGAGCAATTCCCCCACCAGGGGCTTCGACCACTTCTTGGAAAATTGCGAAGTTCAAGTTGTCAAAGAAACGCATTGGAACATTGATTGGGTCGCCCGTAAATCGTTGAATCATTTTGACAATCGATGATGCGTGGAATGTAGCGATGACAGGGTGTCCTGTTTGCATCGCTTGGAATGCTGTCGCTCCTTCAGCACCCCGAATTTCACCAATGATGATGTAGCGTGGACGGCTTCGCAATGCAGCCTTTAGAAGATCAAACATCTCTACCCTAGAATCTTCATTTTTGGAATCACGCGTGACAAGACGTTGCCACAAACGATGTCGAACTTTGACTTCTGGGGTGTCTTCTGCTGAGTAAATTTTCACGTTGTGATCGATGAATGGAAGAATCGCATTCAATGTTGTTGTCTTTCCTGATGCGGTTTCTCCAGATACCAAGAGTGACATTCCATTCTCCAGGCACAGCCATACATAGGCAGCGACTTCGGCAGACATGGTTTTCCATTGAATCAATTGAGTAATTGAGATGGTTTCTTCTGCGAACTTTCGGATGGTGAACGAGGACCCCAATGTCGAGACGTCATCCGAATAGATGATGTTGATACGACTACCATCCAATAAAGCGCCGTCAATAATCGGTTTGCTATCAGATACCGGGCGACCAATACGTTCAGACATCGCGCGGAGATATCTCTCAAGCATCTCCCGGTCTCGGAAACGGATGTTTGATGTGACCATTCCAAACACTTTGTGATCCATGCTGATATAGCGTAATCCAACTGCGTGAATATCTTCAAGCATTTCATCGGAGAGCAGTGTTTCCAGTGGCCCTGAACGTACCAAATCTCGAATGACTGTGTATTGTAGCCGTTCCATCTGTTGTTCTGTAACGCTTAGAGGTGGGTCGTTCAGGCCCAGGACCCTTCTGACAGGGGTGACTATTTCGCTAATAGCGACGGGTGTGTTGGAAATTTTTGTGTGCTTTTTCATCATATTCTCAAGCATCGATTCAAATTCTGCGTCAGTCGAAAATGATGGAGCGTTTGGAGCCTCTTTGAGCAATCTCTCAACAAGAATTTGCTTGATCATCTCCTCTTCTTCGGTAAGATAGGGTTCAATTCCAAACCATAGGGTCTGTCCTCCGCCTTCTTCATCTTGAGGAGGGCGATAGACATGGGCGAAAAGAGGGCCGCGAAGGTGATAGATTAGATTGAGTGGATTCTGTTTAGAAGCGGCGCGATCTAATGGCCCGTAATACATCGGGCGCGTTCCATGTTTGGCTTCAAAATCCTCGACCCACTCCCGAACATGGTCGTACCGAGACATGACGCCGTTGAGATCCCCTCGGGCGAATTCAAGTTCTTCGACTTCCATGATTTATTCCTCAACTGACTGCTGTAATATCGACAATGAAGCCCATGGTTGGTTCAACCCTCCAACCTATTCTGGGTTGTACGGGGCCGGCGGCTCGCAAAAACCGGGTTACGGCTAATATTCGCGATAGTCCGCCACCAATCTCTGAAGTTTTCATCTCGATGACCACTTCGGCGGAAGAGGATAGTGTCCTCAACATCTCTGCTGAAATCTCATCTGGATCCAGCAATAACATGAGTGAGCGTTCTTCAGAACAAAATGTGCGGAGTTGGCTGAGAAGTTGGTCTGGAGTGCCATTGTAGTGTTGAAGAAGCATCGAAGCGCGATCAATAATTGAGATGTCTGCTTTTTGCAATGCCTCAGATGCCAACAAATCCTCAATGCCAACATTCCCTTCGACTTCATCGGATATTACACCAAATCGGGATAGTAGTGTGAAAACACCAGAGTTCGCCGCATCCTCCAGCGGATACCCCAAACTGTTCACTTGCTCTAACCAACCTCGTGTTGTCAATTCAGTTGTGGCAACTGTTGTTGATACGTTGTTCGATACCAGTCCATATGCCAATCTCTGAGAAATCAAACTCTTTCCAGCGCCAATCTGGCCCGTCACGATGTATAGTGACCTCTTTGGAAGAAATCTCCCCAAACTGTCTGAAAGGCTATCAGTTTCCAATTCGAATGCAAGACCAATATCATCAGACAAGACGGACCACCTCGCTGAATGAATGCTGGCCAGAAATTCCTTGGTAGGGCTCACTTTGTACAACCACAGTCACGATGATCTCTTGGCCTGCAGTCATCGTGATTCCAGTGGGGCATACATACAATTCGGCAACTTCGCCCGATACCCAAACTGAACTATTGTCGAGCAATTGCGTTTGCGTGATAGTGGATCCTGTTCCGTTTACAATCACCCCAAGATTATCCCTTGTTAATTCAAGGTTGCCAGTATTTTGAATCTGTAATGTGAGGTTGCAAGATGTTTGGTTCCAAGAAACTTGCATGGGGTCGCCAGCCAATGCAGCTCTGGTTTTTGAATTCGCTTCGACTTGGGTTTGCGCCGTCTCAACTGTGGTGGCCAGTCCCCCCCAAGAGGCGATGAGGAGGGTCGTGACAATGCCGGCAACCAATAACCCGGAAATCAGCATAATCAACTCACTCGCTCCACCATCTGCCATGTTTTCACCTCATGAAAATGATACTCCAGATTGGCCACCCATGCTTGCAACAAAGAGTCGGGTGGGGGATGTGAATCCAGTACCGGTCAACTGGATGTGTTGGATCTCACCCGCGAATAGAACTGTGGTTTGTGTATGGTAATCACTCGCCCGAATTGGTGAGGAACCATCGATACTGAACCAAGTTTTGTCAAAGGATATTGGTTCATCCCCAGAATTGGTGATGTTGAGATGAATGGTTCCATTTGCTTCGGAAGCATTGATGAGTCGCATTTCTGGTTCACCTGGATTTTCTTCTAAGACTTCTGAGGCAGTTATTGCGCTATTGTTGAGTGACAGTGATGCAAGTGCAAAGATGCCGAGGAGTGCCGTCCCCACAATCAAAGCTGAGATGCTAACAGAACCGCCCACATCTCAGGCCCCCTCGACAGAGGTGGACTGAGAACTTCGCCAGGCTTCCACCATCGAACCGAACATCAGTAACGTACGATGTGGTAAGTGCTCCGAACCGTCATCATTGATGGCTGGATCAGCCAATCCAATAATGGCACTCAATTCTGCAGACTCGCTCTTGGTAATCATGCCACTGGATTTTGCTTTCTCGATGAAAGCCGTGGCGGAAGCAGATGAAAGATGATCTAGCAGTAACGCTGAGATTTCATTTACAGAAACTGATGGGGCTTGCGAATGTGAATCGCGACGACGATTCAAGAATGGGTTGATGTCTGCGACGCTGCCCTCATACAAATCGAGTAGGCTAACAGTCTCAACCATGGGAGATTCCGAGTGTTCTGATTCATCTGATGGCGGGTCTGTTTGCTCCTCTGATTCATTCTCTTCGGATTCTAATGTAACCAATGTATCCGAGGGTAGAGCATGTGCCAAATTGTCGGAAACATGCAATTGGGTGAGGCGAGCATCCATGATACTCATTGTGGCTTCAATCCGATCGAAGCGGTCATCTAGCCGTTGCTCAATTGCTTTGGTATCAATTGTCGTTGGAGCGGGTGTGGGTTTACTCTCGACTGTTACCGATTCCAAGCCACTGGCGCCGACACGTGCCCTGGCGGGCGACGGCGCAAGTGTCCAGGCGTCCTCTTCGATCGGGATGGATTCCTCTGGAACAGTGACTGCATCGACCGCTTGCTCTGATAACGACTCTAAACGCTGCACTGAGGCGCTGTCGATATCGTCGTACTCACTGTCTGAGCCAAACCCGAGAAATGAAAGCAACCCCATCACAAAACCTCCATGATGTCCTCTGCCCCCCGTAGGGGGGCAGAGGGGTTATCATAGTATCATACGATGGTTGAGCCTGCATCCACGCTGTTGTA
>CATISE010000226.1 GCA_949538655.1 Marine Group II euryarchaeote MED-G33
GTATCCAAAGGTCCGATGACATCGATGAGAATCTCTTGATAATCATCGGTTCCAAACGGGGAATGGGGTGTAAATTCGATTTGAGGCATACCGTTTGAGCTCACGGAGAGGTTCATCGATGGTGTGAGCATTTCAGCATCAATCTGTATGCCACTCGACAAATCATAGGTGTCCCAAAATAGATGACCTCGGGAATCTGGAAATAAGGCCTGACAATTGTGAATCACAGTAATGTCCAATGTGATGGTGTCGTCGATGTCTAACATCGCATCAATCGGGCCTTCAATGATGAATTCATGGGCATTGTTCCAATCATTTTCCATGACGATTGAATTGCTTTCAGCATCCTCCATGACGGGATTTCCCCCAACATAGACAGTTGCCAAGAAACGAGTATCCCAATTGTCTCCAACCAATTTACACTGAGTTCCTTGAGCATACAGACCTGCATACAGTTTGACCGTAAGGTTCCCTTGCAGTAAGGAGGCTTCCGTGGCAGGAGGGCTACTCAATGAAAGGAGGTTCTGGCCAAATGGTGCATATCCAAATTCAATATCTCCATCAGGTTGACCCGTTTCCCCGGGGTGTATTCTCGTCAGACTTTCAGAACCACCTGCACCTGTGATGTATAGGCCATGTGATTCTGGCAACGTCCAATCCAAACCCGGTCCGGTCGGGAAATCATCTGCAGTGCTTGAAGCTGGGAGGAGGGAAACAGCCAGCATGACTGCGATTAGGAACAGCATCCTGCGGGCAGGTCGAGTCTCGCCTGTCGGATGCATAGTTTGGGCAAACACATCGCATAGATGAATCCGGCGGCCCTAAGGGCCGCCGCTCAAAGGGCGATAATTGGGTGGAAATAACAGGCGATTAATGCGCCTGAAGCAATCGCCAATGTGTTGACCATTCCTTTGCCGATGTACCCGCGATTTTCGAGAACAGCACCGAGTATTGAATCGATTTGACAACCGATGAATCCAATCAACGAGATGCTTAGGATGAAATCGATGGGATTGTTCATTGCATCTGCACCCACCAACAGTCCAAGTCCTGCTGCAATCAATGCAATCAGCAATGCTCCAGAAAGGGCAGCTAACTGCCCATTGGGGCTGAAACCACCGTTGACACCTTGGTCACATTTCTTCATGGTCGTAATCATGTAAACTCGTTCGTCCAATGCTCCAAATTCACTGGCGAATGTATCTGATGCCGCAACAGCCACTGCCGCCGCGAAGACAGGGAATAGGGATTCCCAATCTTCCGAACTGATTGCCAAGATCGAAACGATGAGGGGAACGCCTCCATTTGCAACCACGTTGGTCCAATCTCGCTCCCCCTCGTCACCTTCGTGAAATCCATGTTTACGCTTTTCTTCGTATCGCCAGCGAGTGGCTGCAAAACCAGCGCACAAGAATGAGAGTAGGATGACCAACCATGTCCAATGGCCACCAATCGCCACACCCAATCCAAGTACGGCAGCAGCCCAGGTTCCGGCCTCATTGAGGATATTTCGGACGCGGCTGACAATCATCAAAATTAGAATCAGAGCGAATGAAATCACCAGATTTGTCTGGTCGATACCGCCGACCATCTCGAACTCCATGGTGTCCCTCCAGCGTCCTGAAACGCCTAATGCGGTTGAATGTTTTCACAATGGGTGGCACAATCATTTGACTCTTTCAGAATCTCTGTTGCGTCATCTCTGCCAGTTGTGCTTGATACTCGTCCACTTCACTTCCATCTGGTGCATCGCGAACACTGTGTAGAAGGCCAGATCCAAGGATTAAGACGCCTGCAACCAAAAGAGCAGTGAGTGACAATTCAAGAATGAAATAAATGAACCAATGCATGTTGATATCGACTGCAATCAAATACAGAAGAATACCTGCTCCATTCCATGTGGCATGGCCTAACATCGCCAATAACAATCCAAATACAATCTTCTCAGGAAGAGGGACGGTTATCCAAGGTTTCTTGGTAATGATTTGCTGAGTAGGTGTCCAAATTTTCACTCCAGATGGGTCGACAGAGACTCCACCGACTACAGACTGAGTAGATTCAAGAATTGCACCGGTATCTTTGTCGACCAATTTCCAATCACTCGACTTATCTGCTGGTGCTCGAATTTGGTGACCCGCTTCTGCGGCGGATTGCATGGTCGCAGCCCTCGTCCTCATGATTGTCCAACCCATCGCGGCTCCAGTCAGCCCCGTCCAAAACGCATGGCCGGGAATCGAACCAATACCGCGGATGAGGATCGTGGCGCTAAAGAAAACCCCTGTTGAAGAATCTGAGATGTACATCAGATTTTCAATGATTGCAAAACCGAGCCCTACAGTGAAACCAATTTGGAAACCATGTTTTGGTGAACGAATTTTTGATGCGAAAAACCAGATTGCTGCTGCTTTACAGATTTCTTCCCCAACGGGTGCTGATATGATCACGGTCAAGTAAAACAAATTGTCTTCGGAGATATTCGGCAGCATTGTTGTGATGACACCTGGAAACAACCAGCCATTGATCATGATTGCAGGAAGTCCACTCAAAATCCCAGCCATCAACCAAGCTTCTGCATCTCGTCGTCGAGTAGGCAATCCAATCCTCTTGGTCGAATGTGACCACCAACCCA
>CATISE010000227.1 GCA_949538655.1 Marine Group II euryarchaeote MED-G33
ATGAGTACAGGAGAGGATTATTTGCCGTCCTCTGCATCTACGATTGTAACTGTGAATGATGCTGGGTCAACATTGCAGATTGATGTCTTTGATCCTGAAACCCGCCAATATTACGATGTCCCTGAATGCACACATCCTGTTTGTCTTGAAAACTCCTAATCAAGGGTGTTAGCGTCATCTACACCCTGCAGGATTTCGACGACGTTGTTCAAAGAGAATTGTGTGGGTCGGTATTCGTCCGAGGTCCAAACAATATCGCCATGGGTATTGAAAATTTGTAGTGTTGGACTTAAGGGGTAATCAAAGGCCTCGAATACTGTCTTTCCCACCACGAGTGATTGTGTGTCCATATCAAACACAGGTGTATCATCATCCGGGATCACGACTGGCCAGGATGTTGGATGAGTGGAATTGTTCTGACTCCCATACACATTGTGCAAACTTTGACGTGATTCAAAGTCAGGGTACCGGTGAATTGTGACGATTGAATCATTGCTAAGTATCCCATTTTCAGCAGCAGCATAGAGTGCATCCGTCCAATCATGACATCCGTGGCATCCAGTGGATACCCACAGGACGATCATGGGCCCATCTTGTAAATTCTCAGCGAGGTTGAATGATGCCCCACCGTCAGCACTTCGATTGAGGGTGTCGGCTGTGAATGTGTATCGTTGAGTGTTTTCCTCCACCTCTGGATTGGTCGAATCGGAAACGCAACCAGAAAGTCCCGCACAAAGCATCAGCAAGACGATGAATGCAGATGGTTTCATTCAGTGAACACCTATTGTTGGCGGAACATCTGTGGAGGTGGGAGAACGCTGGGCTGCCCCATTCGCTGGTTGGGAGCAATGTGCTTGGATGGAAGTGGGGTTGAGCCTGTCCATGGATTTTCACGCTTAGTCATTCGCTTTCGAAACTTTTGAGAAACCACTCTTAGGGATAGAACTGAGACCATGAAACTCAGAATGTAAATCAATACAACAATGTTCAGCATATCCCTGTCGAGACTGAATCAGTATATGAAGGGCTGTTCATTTCCACAAACGATTGTGTGTGCCTTTCCCAGGAAAAAACAATGTTTTTACATCTTTCTTGCCGGATTTCCAGCATATGTGCCAGATTCTGTAATATTTTTTGTAACGACGCTGCCTGCACCGATTACAACATCATCACAGATGCTGACTGGCATGATGGTGGCGTTCGTACCAATACTCACTCGGTTGCCGATTGTGGTCTCTTTCCACTGTGTTTGGTCACCGCGGGCGGGGCCGCCAATTCGGAAGGGATCGTTGATGAACATCGCACCGTGACTGATGAAGCAGTCCTCTCCAATGGTTACGAGCTCGCAAATGAATGCGTGACTTTGCACACGGGTGCGGGCACCGATTGAGACTCTTCGCTGAATTTCTACGAAGGGGCCAACAAACACATCATCTCCCAATTTACAACCATAGAGATTGATTGGTTCGACAAGTGTTACGCCTTCACCGAACTCTACGTCGACAATTCCATTCTTGTGAATCCGCGGTTCGCCCATGGTGAAAGCGAGGGGAATCTCTCGCTTGAATGGGTCGGTTGCATCATGCTCAAGGCCCGTCGATGGAAACGGTGGTTCATGTCGGGAGAGGGGGTTGAGATTGAGTATCGTTTCTTTGTTCCAGACTCTGCTGTTCTTCCCGCCCTCGGCAAAGGCTCGAAAATTATCCAGTGTTACTTGCCAAAATGGAAAATTGAAATTGTTCAGGGGAACCTTTGCTTTGACCAACGAATCCTAGTTCGAGACTTGGATGAAGTGGTGGAGAAGCAGTTATTGTCCCTGATTGAAACAGCGAATATTACACCCCGAATTCGTTTGATGGACGATTGTGCCTTTGTGACAATCAAGGGTCCTGTCGTCGATTATGCTCGTGCAGAATGGGAGTTTCAAGTAATGAAAGAAGAGGTGCATGATTTGGTGACTTCTTTCAGGTTCCCCAATGTGATGAAAATACGATACAGGGTGCCTTCAGAGGAAGGATTGGTTTGGGAAATTGATTTTTTTGAGGCTGACAATCATGGATTGGTTATGGCAGAACTCGAAGTTCCTTCAGCGAATTTTGAATTTACTCGGCCCAAATGGTTGGGTGTTGAAGTCACCTCAGATGAGCGCTTTGGTAATGGTTCACTAGCGCGCGACCCGTGGTGTGATTGGGGTGAGGACGTCCCACATCTCAAGGTGTCCAACTGATCACTGCGTCAATGACACGTTGCACTTCATCATCTGTCAAAAGTGGCATGACTGGGATGCTCACAATGTCATCACATACCGCCTCTGTGTACTCAAGTGAGCCACGTTGGCCTTGTGGGTGTTCAGAATATACAGGTTGGAGGTGGCAAGGGATTGGATAATGTATTCCTGTTGAGATATTCATGGAATTCATGTGTGCTTGGAATGATTCTCTGTCACCAACTCGAATGACATACTGGTGCCATGCATGGACTGCGCCATCGCGAACTTTTGGAATTTTGAGATGGTTGAGTTCTGTGAATGCGGCTGAATATCTTGCTGCAATTTGATTTCTTCGCGCGACCCAATTATCGAGGTGTCTGAGTTGGACCCGGCCCACACCACACTGTATTTCTGATAGACGGAAATTTGTCCCGAGAGAGTCGTTACGATATTTGTCTGAACGGCCATGATCGATGAATGTCGAGACCCGTTGAACCAGGTCTTGTCGATTGGTTAGAATTGCCCCTCCATCTCCTCCCACGGCCATGTTTTTACTCGGGAAAAATGAGAATGTTGCAATATCACCAAACGATCCTGCTCGCTTTCCATTCAGTGATGTACCGTGCGCCTGGGCGGAGTCTTCGATGATAGGTATGCCTCGTTCCTTGGCCAATTCAAAGACTTCCGTGGCGATTGGTTGACCATAGAGATGGACGCCGATGATGGCTTTCGTTCGAGGTGTGATTGCAGCTTCAACCGCATCTCTGTCGAGCGTGTAGTAATCTTCCTCGATTTCAACAAACACTGGATTTGCACCCACCAATGAAATGCAGGTTGCACTTGCGATGTAAGTGTGGCTGGGGACGATAACGTCGTCACCAACACCGACATCCAGTGAATGAAGGGCGGCGATGAGCGCGACGGAACCATTGCTGCAAGGCGTTCCTGAAAGCGCACCGCAATACTCTGCCCATTCAGCACCAAATGCCTTTGATTCTGGACCCTTGATCCATTGTCCAGATGCGAGGATTCGGTTGGCTGTGTCCAGCATCTCATCGTCGATGAACATTCGACCCATGGGGACTCTGTCAGAGGCCATGAATGTGCGGGGGAGAATCGACTACTTGAGAAAGGCGGCTCTGAATCCGGCACTTCTAACCCCGTCGCTTTGATAAGAAAGTGGTCGGTCGCTAGAACACTCTTGCAGAGGTTGCCAAGCTTGGTCAACGGCGCTGGGATGAGGTCCCAGTCCTCAGTGGTTCGCAGGTTCAAATCCTGCCTCCTGCACTTTAAATCATTCAAACCCTCTATCATAATCACCGATATTATTGTTAGGGCAGCAGGGATGTGAGACTATGAGGCGCCCACAAAGAAGTGATATGGCCGTAAATTGGACTCTCGACCCAAACATATCCTTTCTCAATCATGGGTCATTTGGTGCTTGCCCAATCGAGGTAATTAAGGAACAACGCAAATGGCAAGACCTAATCGAAAATGAACCTGTTGCGTTTTATGAGGACATCTCTCCAGATCTATTGTCTAATGCCCGAGACGAATTAGGAGTTTTTCTCAATTGCGCAGGAGAAGACCTCGCATTGGTTACTAACGCGACAACAGGAGTTAACACAATTCTCCGTTCATTAGTGTTCAATTCTCATGACGAGATACTTGTA
>CATISE010000228.1 GCA_949538655.1 Marine Group II euryarchaeote MED-G33
ATGTGCGTGGTATTCTACGGCGGATCATGGTCCAGTGGCGGCTCATTTACTGGGATCAAGCCTATGCTTGAAGAGGCGAACATCTCGGTGTTCGAAACATTGTATGCATTGGGTGGAACGTTCCCAAGTGCAGCAACAAGTGGCGCATGTTCTAGCCCCCCTCACCACGAAAATCCACGAGCCAATCACCTTACACAAGGAGATGACTCGGGCGGCCTCATCAAACTACACTCAACCATATACAACGGCGGTGCGCAAAGTGGCGGTTACCAAGGTGAAGATTGGGGACCAGGAAGTGCATGGGCTTGTTTTTCTTGGGTAGATGCACAAGGCAACGTACCTGGTAACCCCCCCACTACATACGACCACAAATGGAACCCCAATGCAACAAAGATTGTCATTCCAATTAGCGATGAAGGGCCCAAAGGCGGAGACCCACCACAACAATCTGATGACATTTCTAGTATCAATGAAGCCCACGACGCTTGCGTTGATGCAGGGGTAATTCCTGTAGGAATATATGGTTCATCATGGGGTGCAAACAACCAAGTTGCAAGTCACATGAAAGATCTCGCCCAATGTCCAAATGGGGTAGTGAATACGAATCCGCGAGTTTGCCCGGGTTCTACAACTCGGAATACAGATGCTGGAGGGCAGGTGTATGCTTTCCCCGCATCTTCAGCCAACAACATGGCTACCCTTGTTGAGGCAATGGTTTTCCTCGCAACTAACAACAGCCGTGAAATTTACATGACGGTTCTTGATCCATATGCGAAGATTCAGAATCCAGCACCAGGCTGGGTTTACGGCCAATCTGGAACAGACGAAGCCAACAATCGATATACAGAAGACGTGGGACCGAGCCAAGATTCGAATGGCTATGGACACCTCGTTGTAGTGAACGACACCCGTATCACTCTAGATGACGCGTTCAGTCTACACCCATCATTGGCCATTGACAACAGTGGAGACACCCATCTAACATGGATGGACACCCGTGACTACGGATTTGACAAGGATGACAACTACGAGGTTTACTATTCCCGTCTTCGTCTTCGTGGCGCAGCAGAGTGGGATGGCGTCTCGGGTGGTTTGCCAACTTACGGTATCAAGAAGATTGTCGACACCAGAATTTCGTATGTCGAAGGTGCGAACAACGTCAATCCGAACGATTACTACAGAGCCACCTCGTACATGCCACAGGTTCTTGCAGACAATCAAAACAATGTCCACATTTCATGGCTTGAGAACTCAAACACATCTCAAGGCGAATCAATCATGTATACACGATTGAATCACACCAATGATGTTGGTGACTGGCCATTGAACAGTATCGCAGCTGCGGTTTTGGATCCTTGGGAGCGAGTCGATGTCACAGAATGGAACAGCGACAAACTCGGCCCAAACAGCGGTCGCAATCCGGAATTATCCCAACCACCAGCATTTGCGAACGACCTCGGTAGCGGAGCGCATATCGCGTGGTCTGATACGAACAAATGTAATGAAAATTCAAACAACGGGGCATACACACTCTGCTACACCCACGTCCTAACCGGTCAGGTTGACGTTGAATTGGCTGATGATGAGACTTACTACCACGTCATCGAACCGGGTGAGCAGACAATTTACAATTTGACAGTGAATAATTCGACACCCGGCCCAATCGATTTGGTATCGGATACATTTGCTGTGAATCTTTCAGGCGTACCTGTTAATTGGACTGCGAATTTATTCTTCGCCGACAATCACACTGCGATTTTCCCAGAAACTCCGATTTTCCTATTGGGTGGAGAATCAGTCCGCGTTTATCTACGGGTTCGCGCACCATCGATATACCAAGCGAATGAGGATGAACTCGCACAGGTGGTCGTCTCTGCAGTATCGTACAAAGATCCGGCCATTCGGAGCGATCGTCTGACGTTGACACTCATGGACGTGGTCCACGGCATTGAATTGGAAACAAGTCACTATCAATCGGACGTTGAGCAAGGCGAAACTGCAATTTTCTCAATCACGATTACCAATACTGGAAACGTGTTTGATACATTCGCATTCTATGACCCAACAACTTTGCAGGGTCAGCAGGAATGGTTACTCCCATGGGGCTGGCAAATCAACTTCCCAATGATGGTCAGTTTAGACCCCGGTCAATCAGTGACCAAGAATCTGGAAATATCCGTGCCGACGACGCAAGACCCGGGTACATTTGCCCTTTATCTGAAAGGTTGGTCGATGGGTGAACCAGTCAAGAGTTTAGACAAAGGCACATACGACGTGTTAGAATTGTGGGTCAACGTTAGTATTCGTTCGACGGGCAACATCATCTTCGAAATCTTTGACACATCGGAATATGTAATGCCAGGGGACTGTCATACGTATACAATTGACGTCATCAAGAAGTTCGCACCAGGGTATCTGATTTTCACAACACCCGGCGCTCCAGAAGCAAAGCCAGATGGAATGCCTATGAATGAATGGCAATACGATCATTGGACTGTGAATTTGGATTTCAGCAATGCCCCAGGAGGCAATGATGGTGAAATGAGCAAACCCCGCCACTGGTCACAAATCAACGTCCCATACGAGGTCGCAGTTGTTGTCTGCGCCCCCCTCAATGCAAGTGCGGGACTTGGACCAGCAATTACTGTGAAGGCACACCTTCAGGGCGCATCAAGAGTTTCCGATGCAGTGATTCTATCAACGAATGTTGAACACGTCTATGACTTAGAAATGGAAGCACCATCAACCACCTACTCTGTCAACCCAGGTCAAGCATTGGTTGTACCGATTACCACAACAAACGATGGCAACGGCCCGGATCGGTATGACATGCGAACAGCATCCATCACCGATAGCAACGGGACCCAGTTATTGTGGGACATCCAAATCCCTCGAGCAACCCTCTCGGAACTCGAGCGCGATGATTCAGAAACGGTAGATGTCACCATCAATATACCTGGACAGATTGTTGCTGGTAATTACCAAGTCGTACTCAAAGCATTCAGCGAGGAATCCTTCGATGGAACCGATGAGCGTGATGCAATTCTGTTTGACATCACAGTCAATCAGTTCCACGACATGCAGATTTGGCTAGATGAGACAGTTGAGAGTCAAATCAAGACAACTGCACCTGGACGTACAGTTCGCTATTTGCTGAACGTAACCAACAATGGTAACGTGCCAGACATCCCCACACTACACAACCACACCAAGAGTGGAAATGAATGGAATGATCAGCCCAGCATGGGTTCACTTTCCAGCTGGAATGTAGAGTATGCAATGGTCGAAGATTTCGACACAGAATTGCCACGTGAGGTACCTTGTCAAGAACTCGCAGTTGGAGAAGCGGCACCAGTATACGGTTGCGCATACCACGCAGATGGAACATGGAGCCTAGCAGAAATGCAGGCATACACGACAGTCCAAGTCGTCGCCATCATCGACATCAGCCCATCGGCCACACTCGCTAACCGTGAGATTGGCATCAAGGTCCTGTCGAATTATGGTAGTTCACCGAATGGGGATACTGACGAAACCGCCTCCTGGCTCGACAGTTGTACAATCGATGCTGACAATGACGGCGTAGTAGACAACATATACCCTTGTGATACCAACGAACAGGTCCTGCGAATCCGCCTACGTGCACCGGATCTAGAAATCGTAGATGTATCTCCAGTACGAACTGAAGCACCGGTCGGTGAGATGATTCCAGTGAACATTGAAATCATCAACCGAGGAAACGTTCACGCGACAGACATCAACATTGTCCTCTGTGAAGATGAGACCGAAGAAAACATTCGAAACAATATTTGTTCTGAAGAAAACGTTGCCTACAGACAAGTGATTGGTGCTTTGATGCCACCAGATGACACAGGTTCTGCAGAACCGGTCGAGATTACCCTTCTCTATCCAGTGACAGCCGGTAGCCATAATGTCGTCGCGATTGTAGACCCAGGGAATCTAATTATCGAGGCAAATGAGGCCAACAACCGCAAGGATCTCGGAGATCTATCCAGTGAAAATGGATGGGTTGATGTTGCAATGGAAGCCGCAGGCACATGGTCAGTCCCCTCGATGATTCTACTGCTAACAATCGCTTTGATGACGGTTGCAGGCATGGTCATGGTCGGCCGCCGACGTGAAGCATTGGCTCGCGTTGATGCCCAGTCAAGCATGATTTCGATTGACGACGAAATGCGATTCTGATTGCGATTCATCACGAATCAGTCTTGGCCAACCACCAAGGCAGCAATCGGTCATCGTTTGCAGCGATGATTGTCCCAGACTCAGCACCGAGTTGACGCATCATGACACCGCGTAGCGTATCCATCATCTCTTCAGCCCGTTGAGGTTGTATTTGCATACCAGCGCAGAATTGATCGAGATCAACAGGGCGTCTCGGCGCCTCGAGTAAAACATGTGCAAGTTGCCGTTCTTCGTAGGCTTCGAAGGTATCATCGACAACTCGACTGGCTTTTTGTTTGATTTGTTGGTGAAGCGCAATCAACGCATCCCTCTCAGCGTCAAGTCGGTCCAACTCATCATTCAGTTCTGAAAGCATGCCCAGTGCTTCAGCCATCGGCAACCTTCGACGTGTACCGACGCGTTCAGCAACCCCCAACACGTCCTCCGGTAACCGACTTGACAATCGGGTCGGTCCACCTTGTGGCAATTGGCGATGCTCAGCACGGAAGAGGTCTGGTCCCAAATCTAGGCGCAATGAGAAAGACTGTGTAATCGCATAGATTCTCTTCGGCGGTCCACCTTTTTCACTAGGCACTTTTTCACTAACAACAAATCCAGCATCTTCGAGAACTTTCAGATGCTTCATGATCGCTTGTTGTGAAACTTCGAGTAATTCCGCAAGTTGTAGAGGGTAGTGTGCTTCCCGAACGAGATGCTCCAAAATGGATCGCCGCGTCTTGCTTTCCAAGATGGAAAGCGCGGTATCAAAATCGGTGACCACTTCACAACCCGATGTTAACTAGCCATAGGACCCCTATGAATCCTCGGCTGGTTCACCCTTCGTCCCACGTCTTCCAACTACGTTCTTCAGAATCGGGACCTTCATCGTCATCCTGCGTCGTTGTTTCCTCCACAGTTTCGATTTCATCTACGACCCGGGCCACCCCTCCGCCCCGATCAGGTCGATCAGCGAAAGGTGCTGGTGTTTGTTCGATTGGTTGTTGATGAATTGTCAGATCAATAATCTCTCCACCATGCACACTGCGCCATATTTCGTCAGTGGTCGGTACACGTTGCTGTGCAGCCCCATCCGCAGCTGAGATTGGAATCATCTCCCCGCCAGGGGTTTGCATCACAAGCCCAGTCCTTGAGGCCCCTCTCTTCGCACCCATCCACAATCCAAACGCAATTGGCAACATGCAAACACCCAATATTATCCCTAGACATGCACCGGTAATGTATGTCGAATCAGAATGATTTGCCAATTCCATTTCATCAACGATCCAAAGAACATCTTCACCATTGTTCCGGATATCGTGACTCCCACTTTCATCCGGAATGAACGCACCCACAGCATAGTACCAGTCGCCATCAACCCCTTCACGATCTGATTGCAGAATAGTCGGCGAACCGATGGTGACTTCCGTTCCAATTCCATCTTCAATAATTGTACAATTGTGTGCTCCATTATCGAGTCTGAACATTAGGTACGAACTATCCGTGCTTAGATTGACCGTATCATTTTCACCACCCTCTAATTTGAGCAGATGATTTTCATCAGGGTCGAGGGTAGCCACCCACGAGGGCCAAACTGACGCCAAAACAGCAATCGATATTCCCAAAACAATAGCGCCTGTAATCAACAGTCGCTTGGACCACACTCTTTGGCTCACAGACTCGCCTCATTGTCAACGTTCATGTCTGTTATGTTCAAAGTCCAAGGCCAATTTCAGCCAATTTCTCCGGCAAATAAGTCTCTGTAACGAAATCAAGACCATATTTGGCCAGAGATTGCTGTTCAGCTTTTTTGTCCAATGAAAGCATCATCTGAATTTGTTCTTGCCACCAGCCATCGGCAAATCTCGGGTCACTGAGTTCAGCCTTCAGCGCCTCTACATCTTTGCTGGACAATTTGTCACTGGGCAAATCGTATGCTTCGATATCGTCGGATGTAATTCCCAGATACTGAGCAGAGGGTGTTGCCAAATATTCAGAGATATGCGCAGTCTTAATTGCACCATATGCAATACTGGCAAAAATTCGGAAAGACCACGGATCACCGTCGAGGAAAACAATGATTGGCAAATTCCATTCCTCATTCATTCGTTTCATAATTCGCCTAGTTGAACGAGCAGGCTGACCCTTTAGATGAAGCAAACCACATCTGTAATCCTCATCAAATCCATTTTCTACAAGCCTGTCAAACATACCACCGGTCTCGATGGCCATGATGAAATCAATATCGTGCTCAACCAACTCAATCTTTTCTGATTCAACATTGTATGGTACTCCATAGCCAGAGTCACCAACATCATCCCTGGCATTAATCCGCATCCATTCTCCTCTTCGATTTCGTTCATTCAGAGTTAGGTTACCAATCATACGAGCCCCATCTTCTTCAGGCCGCAGCTTGAAATCTTCACGCAAACATTTGGTGACAATTTCAAGATCTTCGGCGAGATTATTACTCTCATTTTGTGAACCAAATTTACCGTGGCCCCATGCTTCTGAGATGTAGTACATTTCACGCAGAGTCGATGATTTCTCACTCCCAATCATTTCTTCAATAAATTCGATGATGTGCAATGCACGCAACAGTTGCCGAGCACTTCCCAGGCTTGTAGCATCACGAATAGAACGCTTGGCACCGTATTTGTAGACACCCAACTTTTCGTCAAATCCAATGTTATTCTTTGTCCGAACAGGCAACGTCATCGTAGGCGCTTCGCCCTTTGACATTCGCTTGTACATTTCTCTAGCAACACCATGGAGGTTCTCCACAACTTCTTCTTTGGTTTTCCGTTGAGTCGCACTCATTCTTCCTCACCTCTTCCAACACCAAACCAACCTTCGTCTGGTTCAGTACCATCCGCATCATCTTCCTTGATGATCACCTCAGGGGTTGTTTCCACTGAAGCCATATCGATTTCGATTTGAGTAGAGGGGGGCGCAGAATCAATCACAACTTCTTCTTCCTCAGTATCCAATTCCTCTACGCGTAACATTTCGGCCAGAATTTCTTCATCCATTTTTGTTGCCCCAATGATATCACCGGCTCCTCTGAAAAAGATATCAAATTCTGACCAATCACCTTTTGTCAATCCACCTACAGTGAATGTCAAAGTCGTCGATGTGCCGGGTTCAAGAGTTTCCAATTTCCAGGCCCAGAGTCCCTTTGCTTCTCTCCGACCCCCTCGGTCATTCTCAACCATGGTGACCCCATCTCGTTCTGGCCAAGTAGAGAGTAAGGTATACGCCCGAGGGCGAGCGGTGTAATTGTAAATCTCAACACTTGCTCTGGTGACCTTGGTTTCCTTTTCCCATTCGAGTTTTTCTTCAAGGAATACCGCATTCATGATTCTGGTAATGACTGGCGCGAGTGGCACGGGCTCCTCATCGAGAATGGCAATGGCCTTATCGTGGATTTCGGGCAGGATGATGTTTACAAGTTCGAATTTCTCTTGCGCCTTTGCCTTCTGCTTTTGCTTCTTGAGATGATTTCGTAGACCCCGGCCAACTTCAAGCATAGCGAGTCGAATCTCATCATGAACATCGACATTGTCTGAGAGCGCTTCTTTCGCTTCGCTGGTGAATTGTACGTTGGTACTCGCAAGATGAATCAATACAGCAGCAGGCCCTTTGGGAATGCCTCTTCCACCGGGATGATCTAGGCCGTAGCGCTTCCAATCAACAGATTCCAGTGCCTTTGTGAGAAGACATCCGCCTTGT
Source organism: Marine Group II euryarchaeote MED-G33 (assembly GCA_949538655.1). Lineage (GTDB taxonomy): Archaea > Thermoplasmatota > Poseidoniia > Poseidoniales > Thalassarchaeaceae > MGIIb-P. Next base: position 7,915 of record CATISE010000228.1, read on the forward strand.
TGGTACATCAACGGTACACGGTTTGCAAACCGCAACACTTGGATGGGTTGATCCCCGGGTAAATCTCCACCAAAGATGAGACCCACTTCAACTTGGAATGGATTTCCATTGGTTACTTTTGGTTCCCGGGTCACGGTAGAGACGAATCGAGAATCAATTGCTTTTGAAAGACCTTTTTTGATTAGCAAATCTTCGATTGGTGATAGACAATCAGTCGGAGGTGCAGTCAGTTTGACTTTAGTGAAAGCCGCGAGAAGATCATTCACTTGATCAGGTTTCAACAAATGTGGTTTGTCCTTGGGCGTTAATCCAGCTTTACTGATAATGTCCTGGGCCCGAGGGTTTGTGACAGATGAAAAAGTGTGTCTGAGGAAATATCGTAGGGGTGTATTCGCACCTTCGCCCTCGCTGGGAACATCCGCGTCGCGCAGCAGGCGTTGCAGTGTTCCAATCTCCAACCCATGCGGGTGCGGTTTGATGTCCTTGACAGGGCGTGGCAACTCATCGGTTACACGAGGCCATGATGCCTCATCGATGATGGAACCCTCTTCATCGTAGGCCTTGAAATTGATACTCGCGTGAGGGTTCACAATACTGGTCATCTTCAGATATTGATGCACAGATTGCTTACCGCGCTGGTATTTTGCTTTCATGAGAGTCTCGATTCGGATCCCATGATCTCCAATCCAGTGAAGCCCCTTCGCTTCATTGACTTCATCGGAAGAAAAGCGCTTTTCATTACTGAGAATGGCTTTGTTCTTCTTTGTGTCCAATCCAATATTGACTCGAATTGCACTACCTTCTCTACTGATTTTTGAAATCACGGCAGTCGGCTTACCCGTCGTCAATTGACTGTACATAACCACACCAGTAATTCCAATTCCTTGCTGTCCACGAGTTTGTCGAATCGTGTGAAATCGCGAACCGAATAGAAGAGAACCAAAGACCTTGGAGATTGATTTTTGTGGAATACCTGGACCATTGTCTTGAGTCACCAGTCGCAACAGATCTTTCTTTCCAGGAACTTTGTAAACTTCAATAGAGATTTCAGGTAAGATACGATGCTCTTCAGCCGCGTCCAGTGAGTTGTCGACAGACTCTTTCACTGCTGTGATAATTGACCGTGGTAGCGTATCGAAGCCCAGAAAGTGTTTGTTCTTCTCAAAGAATTCACTGATGCTTGCCTGCTGCATTCCAGATGACTTTCGTGCCATGTGCTTCGCGCTCCACGGCTCCAGGTCCTCCCTACGCCCAATGCGGAGGGGCCAGCAGGCCGCAAACCGCTCGGGCA
>CATISE010000229.1 GCA_949538655.1 Marine Group II euryarchaeote MED-G33
ATGCAATTTTTCACCAGGGGAGATTGACCCAATACCGCAAGGAATGGATGTCAGGATATCGGTTTGTACCCGACAATTCTCATCAAATGGAAGTTCGATTGTGTTTGTTCCTGAGTTGATCAAAGCAAGATGAACCAAGGCTGGCATTGCGGAAGTGTGTCCGATTTGATCACCGATTGTTTCTGAAAGGGTTGCTTCAAGGTGAAGGTTTTCCGGCATCTCAACGGTTCGATGAAGAATTACTGATTCAATCGCAGAAAGTCCTACCTCTTGAGTGAATGCGAGTTCAATCTCACCACTTGGAGCATCACTCCAATCCCATGTCCAGGTGGAAAGAATGCGTTCTTGACCTGGCTGTATGGCCATCGCTCGACTTTGGCTTGGGCAAATTCTCTCATCATCAATATCGAGTTGCCAAGCGTCATTTGTGAGGATTAAATCAAACGGGCAAGCAGGATTGTATAGCAGTTCCCGAGTATCTTCTGCATGATTTTTCACCCGAATTGTCACTTCTAGGTCAGATGCATCTGAAAAATACAAGCCATTCTCTGGTGCATCGAATTCAATTCGCAACTCAAGACCGTTTTCAGCAGGTTCGGCGACAGCGAGTGGAGCCAGAACCATCAAAATCAGCAATGCCGCCAATGAGGCCGGCCTGAAATTGACATCTCGTAGCATGCGCTCGCCCTATATCGTCAGCAAAGCCCTCCCGTTTGAAACCATTGGCACCCCCTTAGGGGGGCCAATGATGAGCCGAACCATTGATTGGCTGTCACTCGATGGGCAATCATGGCACTCGGCGAAGGTGAATTCGACGTCGCAGAAGGTGGCGACGGTATCGAAGTCTGGGTGACCCAAATGGGCCCTTGGGCGAACATGAATACCGCATTTATTGATCGAGAAAATGGAGTGGTTGCAGTCATCGATCCGTATGATGGGAAAGGGTGGATTAAAGCCCTAATTTCGGAAGGATTGGAACCCACCCACATCCTCTTAACCCATACACATAAAGATCACACAGCCGGTGTCAAAACCATTCGGAATAAGTACCCACAAATTGAGGTGTGGGGACATGAAGAATCAGTATCACCAAGTCTTCTCGGTCGAATCTTTTTCCGAAGAACTGATTTTACACACGTTTGGAATCATAAGCCAAATGAAATGGCGATTTGGGAATGTGGAAATATACGCCTTTCAGTCATTCATTCGCCAGGACATTCGCCAGGTCATGTGACACTACACGGACACGGGGTGTATGTCGCCGGAGATTTGTTGTTCACAATGCGTTCGGGACGTGTCGATTTGCCCGGTTCTGACCCTGTTGCTCAATGGAGAAGTTTGGCCAAAGCGAAATTGGTCTTACAGGACTTGCCAGCAGACTGGAGGTTGATCCCCGGGCACCGATATGATTGGATTGATGGGACGACACCCGATTGGGTTACGATTGAGCAAGCGTTGATGCACAACATGTCGTTGAATGCACCGAATATAGGTGAATTCGATGCATTACCTTACAATCGATTTGACGATGATTTGTCGTCTTAATCTAGAAGGTCGCCCAAACTTGGTAGGGAGGCTTTCTCGGCTGCTTCTTGTTCCATGTGGACTTGCCAATCTGCCTTCTCGACATAGCCCAACTCCTTTGCTTTGTCAATTTCACCGGTTGAGAGGTAATGGTCGATCCACTTCTGGCGGCGCTCTTGTTCTTCTTCGTTGAAGGCCATCTCTTGGGCTTGCATATCACGAATCTCTGAGAGTCGCTTACGCGCACCCATTTGCTTGGCTACCAATGCGACGAAGATGAGTGAAAGGAGTAGAGCGATTGCTCCCCCCATGATATACAGAATGAGGGAAGAATCTTTTTCTTCAGCTTGAGATTCACCAACATCTGCTGTTGTGATTTCACACTTTTGACCGATGAGGTGTGCATCTGGGTCATATGGACATGCATCAGCGGTGTCAGACCAACCATCGCCATCCGAATCCGGGCAACCAAATTTGTCTTCCCAAGAGAAACCCTGCACACTCTTGCAAAGATCTGGTTGATAATCGCCAATGGCGCTATTGTCACCGTAACCGTCTCTGTCGGCATCCTTTGATTGTGTAAATCGAAGTGGGAAAGCGTCAGAGTTCCTAGCATCTTCAACCATTTCGCCAGGCCAACATTCGAGTCTAATGTATGATTCATCCTTGTAATTGTCTCCGAACCCATCGCCGTCTGTGTCACTCCACTGCGTAGGTTCATCGGGGAACGCGTCGCCATTCTGGGCCCTTGATTGAATCAAGCCGGGGTCGATGTCACAGCCCCATCGGTAGGTTTCATTATCGATTCTTTCTCCAGTGACATTTGTGTAGGTGTAATTATCACCGTAACCATCCCCATCGGAATCAACCCATTGGCTGGCATCTTCAGGGAAGACATCAATCGTATCGGCCCAACCGTCACCATCGGAATCAGTACATCCGTAGACATTGCCTTCTGTTGAGGTGCCAGGCCATGTAGGACAATCATCTGCATCGGTTGTAGTTGGGCTATCACCGTAACCGTCTCCATCAGTATCTGTGTCTTGGAATGGATTGTCGGGGAAGGCATCCTGCGGATCCGGAGTACCATCGTTATCGCTGTCTGGACAACCTCTTGCTTCGTCAGAACTTGTTGTCCCATACATTGTTGGGCAAATATCGGGGAGATTCCCTTGGGCATTGTCACCGTAGCCATCGCCATCTGTATCCCACCACTGTGATGGGTCATCGGGGAAACTGTCGCCGTTGGGGCCGCTCGGATTGTCACCATAGCCATCACCGTCACGGTCCCCGCACTGGGTTCCATCTGTAGGGAACAAATCGGGATTGTTTCCATTTGGATTGTCACCACAGGAAGATTCCTGATTGTTGCGATCAAACCCGTCACCGTCTGTGTCCGACCATTGTGTGGGATCATTGGGGAATGCTTCACCTGAGTTGGCATATCCATCCTCATCATTGTCAGCACAACCATACCAAACAATGTCGTCATAGGTCTCATTGACCTCATTCCATTGAATTGCTTTTTGACTTGAACCTGCCTCACCAGGACATTCATCCCCCATGTTGCCTGACTTGTTATCGCCGAAGCCATCACCATCACTATCGGCCCATTGAGTTGGATCATTGACGAACGCATCTGCATCACCAGCCGGGCTGGCAAGACCTTCGCCGGGGGCGGCATTTCCAGGATTAGAATACCCATCGCCATCGGAATCAGGGCAACCAATTCGGTCCCAAACAGAGTCTCCCCAAACAAGAGGACATCCATCGGACACAGATGTGAATGGTTCATCTCCGACCCAATCGCCATCGGTGTCATTCCACTGCTCTGGATTGAGTGGGAAAGTGTCCACATCGACTTCTTGCGCCGCAGTCATCGTAAGCAATTGACCGGGCCATTCTGCAGGACGGATTGAGTTCCACGAGGCATTGGCGTAGTTGTCACCATAGCCATCTCCATCGCTATCGGCCCATTGTGTGGGGTTTTCATCAAAGTGATCAATTCCACCATATGGGTTGGGGTCTCTAGGGTCGTTGGCATTGGATGGATACCCATCTCCATCGTTATCTGCCCACTGATAGGGGTCATTGTCGAAAGCGTCACCATCGTCAGAGTATCCATCACCATCGGCATCAGGGCATCCAAAGACATCCATGTATGAGGTGCCGAAAACATTTGGGCATGCATCTGGTTCTGTCGCGGGTGCAGGGTTATCTCCGTAGTTGTCCCCATCCGTATCATTCCATTGAGTCCCATCTTCGGGGAAGGCATCATCGGGATTCAGATATCCATCATTGTCCATATCAGGGTCAACCAGCCAATGGTAAACACCCTCGTCATTACGAGCATGTGCTGAAATGATGTAATTGCCATCAGGGTGCCAATCAATCCCGTAGACGTTGCCGCAATTATTGCCCCCACCTCCACTCGTACAGCCACCTGGACGGGGTGCTGAAAGTGTGTCGATTTTCGTTCCACTAGCAGAGAAGAAGATGTTGATGCTAGCACCATCGGCTTGGTAGTAAGTGTGTGTAAACGCAACCTGAGAAGAATCGGGTGACCAAGCTGCATCATTGCAAGAGGTTGAGGTTGTGTAGGACCATTCTTGAGCACCCGTGAGAGCATTGTATACTCGTGCTCGAGCGTTGCTTCCACCCCAAGCTGAACATGCTGAAATCATATTTCCATCGGGCGAGTAGTGCACTGAATTCAGGGAGCTGAATGCATTAGAGATCGTCCGATTTGGACCCCATGTGTCGGTATCAATGATGTAAATTGCCTCATATCCACCCACAACAAGGCGGCTCCCATCTGGACTCCAACCCACCGAGTAATAGTACACAGTATTGCCAGGGTCCAGTGTTTGAAGAACATCGCCAAAGGTCGATGAACTCATGTCTGCATCGAAAATCTCAACTTGACCATCACCATTGTTTCCATCCCGATACGCTGTCACCGCAATCATGGTCCCATCGGGATTATACTCTAGCTCACCGGCTGTTTCACCATTGGCTTCCATCGTGTCATACAATGACCCATCGCTTGAATCATAAATCAGTACATCGTTATCAGAGGTCAATACTGCAACATACTGCCCATCTGGGGACCAATCGACATCGACCGCCTCATCGCTGTGTTGCATTGTTCTAAGATTGGTACGTGTCGAGGTGTCCCAAATTCGAATGGTACCACTACCACTCCAACCACCAGAATTCTCAGCAGTAACGTATTGAGATGCATCATTGTTGAATCGAACCATGACATAATCATCACTGGATGACTGGTAAGCATCCTGTTGATAACCACCGGTCGACATGACCCAAGGGTCATTGAGGTCACTGGTCCCATCCCCATCACGATCTGGGCAGCCCGTTCGATCCAGAGTACTGTTACCTGCAGCAACTAAACAATCGTCGACGGTGTCATCGGTTCCGTCACCATCGGTATCAGCGGCCATTGCACTCGACATGAATAGTGTACCGGTCACCATCAGAATCGCGAGAAATATCGCGCGGAGCGAGGCAAGATTTACTCTGCCGCCAACCGAGGCCATGAATCCGCCTAGTTTCCTATGAATAAGGTCTTCCGGTCTTCTTGCATCACGCGCGAGCGCGCGCACGAAGGGACTCTATTGGGGGTGAAGTTCAACATTAGGGAGGCTGAGGGGGGTTTGATGCCGAGCAATGATTTGCGGATTCACATCGCGGTCGAAGACCGTTTACTGCTCCACCTCCTAGAGCAAGATGGTCAAGCTGATCTCTACATGGTTAGCGCCGCAGTAACACGTCCAGGAATTGCTGAGGCTTGTGCCTTACACCCTCCAAACGTCAGTCGAACGATGCGATCAATGCTCCGAAATCAGTGGGTCACAGAACATACCAGAACAGTCCGCGGAGAAAGTCGAAGACAGAAAACTTGGCAACTCACTGAACAGGGTCGAGCAGAAGCCAAGTCGCGAAGTAATTCGTTGGGTATTACGCAAGTTTTGATCCGAGATGAGAATAGCCAATTACTAGAGGTTGCGGCTTCTCAAGCGAGTACTCGTTTGGCGGCCGACCTCACGTTGTTGCAAGTACTAATGCACGCTCAACACGAGGGCGTCCTGACATTTGGCGACATTCGATTTGGAATGATTCAGAAGCGGGATGAAGATGGCAAACCAGCCCCTGGTCGTTTGACACTGGGTGCAGGGGCCCATGCGACATATCACACCGAACCTCCTGAAACTCGCGAGGTACATGGACGAACCACCGAAATGGAATCTCTCGATGAATGGATTGATTCGCAACAATCCTGTATGCTCATACATGGAATTGCTGGAATTGGGAAATCAACTTTAGCAGCTCATTGGATGCAACAACGAGCAGATATTGATGACCAGCTGTCGATTTGTTGGTATCCTTGCCAACCCTGGGATTCAGCCCTTGGTTTGGCAACATCACTTTTGCACAGAGTCGGTATCGATGCTGCACATGATCCAGTACAATTGATGGATACATTACCGATGACTCCCGGGGCCAAACTCGATATCGATGCCTATCGCAGATTGTTGCTTTCTTACTTGACTGACCCTAGTGTCTTGCGCGAGAGGTTTTCTGAAGATGATGAACCGGGGGCGCCACCTTACTTCCTTCTAGTGCTTGATGATGTTCACCACATATCGGAAGATGCTGCGGATTTACTCGGTGCGTTACTGCAAGTCGCTGATTCGTCACCACTCAAATTGCTCCTGATCAGTCGCACGACATTGACGTTTTACGATCGGCGCGATGTTCATACGCGTGACCGGGTCAGTGAATTGGCACTCTCCGGATTGTCTGTTGAAGACCTCGATGCATGGATTTCTGATATTGAAAGCGGTGACTTCCCCTCTGCTCCAGAGATTCATGAAGTGACTGGTGGGCACCCACTCGCCATCGAGTTGATGGAAATGTATGGCGAGGTTACTCATGGGGATTGGTTACGATTCCTCGATGAAGAAATCCTCGATGTATTGCCTGAAGATGAGCGTGAATTACTCGCCACTCTAGCGGTTTCAGAACGCCCGGTTCCATGGGATGTTCTCGCCTCAGCTTGCAATCATGATGGGGCTCCACCATCTGTTTTGTTAGAACGTGGACTCTTACTCGAACTAAATGAGGGGATGTGGTTACATGAAGCCCTGCGGGAAAGATTGCTTAGAGAGGTCGGGGAACCTCAGGATGAACGGCGGAATAAACTCGATTCTGTGATGGAAGAATAGAGTTTGACATTGTGAATGAAGACTGAACAGGCTCAAAAACCCCGGGCTCTCGGGGCCGTTCATGACTCAAGTATTGATGAAGACAAGTAAGGGTGACATCACCATTGAACTGTTTACCGACACCATGCCAATCACAGCTGGAAATTTCCTTGATTTAGTAGACAAGGGATATTACAACGGTTTGCACTTCCACCGAGTCATTCAAGGGTTCATGCTGCAAGGTGGCTGCCCTCACAGCCGCGATCCGAACAGTCCACGGTGTGGTACTGGTGACCCTGGATACAAAATTGCAGATGAGCACTTGCCAGATGCAAGATTCTCAAACGAGCCAGGGACGTTGAGCATGGCCAATGCGGGCCCCAACAGTGGAGGGTCCCAATTTTTCATCAACACTGTTCACAACTCGTTCCTTGATTGGTGGAATACACAAACTCCATCTGCACATCCAGTATTTGGAAAAGTAACCGATGGAATGGCCGTTGTTACAGCCATCGAAAATGGACCAACTGGATATGGCGATAGGCCTCGTGAGCCGATGCAAATTATTTCGGTTGAACGAATGTGATTTCCAGAAGTATTGTTTATTAACAATCGATTGCAGGCCACATTATGGCAAAGCATCGGGCGGGAGACCGCCGCATAATGAGCATTAGCATACCAGAGAAGTTGGCAGAACGATTGGATCGACGTGTCGGCAAAGGCCGGCGTGAAGGTCGAAGTGCCACCATCACGAAAATGATTCAAGATTCACTTGATGGACAAGCAAGAGAATTACCACAATCCAATGTTGAACAACGGTCTGCGGATGCAGAACCTGGCAAAGTACGGATTGAAGAAGATACAATGGGCTCTTTGGAGGTTCCAGCCGATCGATACTACGGATGTCAAACTGCACGTTCAATCATTAATTTTGACATTGGAGATGATACAATGCCCCGTGGTGTGATTCGAGGTTTTGGAATTCTAAAGCAAGCCGCTGCCAAAACAAATCAACAATTGGGTGCGATGGATTCTGAAATTGCTGACTTGATTGTCGCCGCATCGGAGGAGGTCATTGCGGGCACATTGGATGGACACTTTCCCCTACGTATTTGGCAAACAGGATCTGGTACTCAATCGAATATGAATACAAATGAAGTCATCGCCAATCGAGCCATTGAGATGGCAGGAGGAGTTCTTGGATCAAAGAATCCAGTCCACCCCAACGATCATGTCAACAAGGCGCAGTCATCGAATGACACATTTCCGACAGCCATGCACATTGCTGGAGCGGAGTCAATTGTACATGAATTGAAACCACAGGTTCAGCATTTACGAGATGCATTAAATCAGAAATCCGATGAATTTCAGAAGATTGTCAAAATTGGACGTACGCACTTGATGGATGCAGTTCCCTTAACATTGGGGCAAGAATTTGGAGGGTATGTTTCCATGCTGGATGCGGATTTGAGACGGATTGATTTCGCACTTCAGGATTTGTATGAATTGGCCTTGGGAGGTACTGCCGTTGGAACGGGATTGAACACCCATCCTGACTTTGCAGAAGTTGTAGCGGGTTTTATTGCTGAAAAAACCGATTTACCCTTTGTTACAGCCGACAATAAGTTCGCCCAACTTGCAGCCCATGATGCGGTGGTCGCAGCTAGCGGAGCGCTCAATACCCTTGCAGTGAGTTTGATGAAAATAGCCAACGATATTCGATGGTTAGGTTCAGGGCCGCGGTGTGGACTGGGGGAATTGGCACTACCTGCAAATGAACCGGGCTCAAGCATCATGCCAGGCAAGGTCAACCCAACTCAAGCTGAAGCGATGACCATGGTTTGCTGCCAAGTCATGGGCAACCACACCGCCATCACTATCGGAGGGAGTCAAGGAAATTTCGAGTTAAATGTGTACAAGCCCATGATGATCCACAACCTCCTACATAGTATGCGAATTTTAGCAGACACATGTAGAGCATTTACCGATAAATGTGTGATTGGACTTGTAGCAAACGAGGATGCTATCCAATCTCATCTGGAAAAATCGCTCATGTTGGTGACCGCATTGAACAACCACATCGGGTACGATAAAGCAGCAAAGATTGCAAAGAATGCACATGAAAATGGCATTACATTACGTGAATCAGCTCTAGAACTTGAACTGTTGACAAATGAACAATTCGATGAGTGGGTCCGTCCAGAACAAATGATTGGCCCACGAGCATAAATTGGCAATCTTCAACAAGTGTTCAAATCGAC